>NZ_JAAGPB010000944.1:0-1832 GCF_017104585.1 Burkholderia sp. Ac-20392 | reverse complement strand
GGCGGCGGCGGCACGTCGTTCGCGCCGGCTCGCATCCTGTACACGGGCGGCACGCTGCGCGGCCTGCTCGATGCGGCCTGCGCGCGCTTCGGCGTCTTCTGGAAATACGAGCAGGGGACGATCCGCTTCTTCTTCACCGATACCCGCACGTTCCAGGTCAACGCGATTCCCGGCGACTCGTCGCTGAACGCGTCGGTGGTGAGCGGCGCGACGAGCGATGGCACGTCGGGCGGCTCGCAGTCCGGCGGCTCGGGCGGCGGCGCGAACGGCTCGGGTTCCGGCACGACGGGCCTCACCGCGAACAATACGGCGAACACCGCGGTGAATTCGCAGCTGTCCGTGTTCAACGGGTTGCAGAACGCGATCCTGTCGATGCTGTCGCGCTACGGTAGCTCGGTCGCCTCGCCCGCGACCGGCTCGATCTCGGTGACCGACACGCCCGACGTGATCGAGCGCATCGCCGCGTTCATGACGCAGCAGAACCGCTCGCTGTCGCGGCAGGTGATGCTCAACGTGACGGTGCTCAGCGTGTCGCTGAAGGCGGGCGACGCATACGGGATCGACTGGAGCCTCGTCTACAAGACGGTGTCGGCGCAATTCGGGATCTCCAACCCGTTCACGCCGGCTGCGGTGACGCCCGGCGACCTGTCCGCGACGGTGCTCAGCCCGACGAGCCGCTTCAACGGCACCAAGCTGCTGATTCGCGCGTTGTCGCAGCAGGGGACGGTGCGGCGCAAGACGTCGGCGGCGGTCACGACGCTCAACAACCAGCCGGTGCCGGTGCAGGTCGCGACGCAGACGGGCTATCTCGCGTCGGTGTCGACGACGAACACCGCGAACGTCGGCTCGTCGACCGCGCTCACGCCGGGCACCGTAACCACGGGCTTCAACATGACGCTGCTGCCGCACGTGCTCGACGACGGCACCGTGATGCTGCAGTTCTCGACGAACATTTCGTCGCTGCTCCAGCTGAAGGAAGTGTCGAGCAGCGCGGGCAGCGGCGCGACGCGGATCCAGACGCCCGACGTCGACATGCGCAATTTCCTGCAGCGGGTCGCGATGAAGTCGGGCGAGACGCTCGTCATCAGCGGCTACGAAGGCACGAACGATTCGCTCGACGAGCGCGGCATCGGCACGCCGAAGATGATCGCGCTCGGCGGCGGCTACGAGGCGCAACGCTCGCGCGAGGTCATCGTGATCCTGATCACGCCTGTCACGCAGCGCGGCGGCGCCTGACGGAGCCGGCAATGAGCGCGCAGGTGATTCAAATCGGCCGTCAGCGCTTCGTCGGCGGCTTGTTCTGGCAGTCGCTGTCGAGGCGCAACGAACTGCGCGCCGAAGCAGTCGAGCTCGCGAAGAAGCTGAAGTTCGACCTGATGGTGCTGCGGATCGATCGCGGCGGCGCGGCGGCGGGCTATGCGAACACGCGCGACGGCTTCGCGCCCGGGCATCTGTCGCTCGGCGCGATGGTGTCGCGCGCGATCGCGCTCGAAGGCGCGTTCTACAACGGACGCCGGCAGCCCGCGCCGAACTGGCTCGGCGCGTTCGCGCTGCCCGACGGGCGCTGGGCGTACTTCGCGGTGCGCGACCACGCGTTCATGCCGAACGGCGACTGGGTCGGCACGCGCGAAGAAGCGTTGGAACGGCTTCATACCGATTACGCGTGGGGCGGCTGGAACGTCGTGATCGGCGAGCTGGAGCTCGAGAAGCAGGGCTTCCAGAATTTTCAGCCGAAGCGGCTCGAGGATCTGCTGCCGCGCCGTGGCGGCCGGCCGCGTACCGAGCGCTGGTGGGCGTTGCGGCCGATCGAGCGGCGCTTGTCGCCGCGCGCC
>NZ_JAAGPB010000943.1:0-1742 GCF_017104585.1 Burkholderia sp. Ac-20392 | reverse complement strand
GCCGCGTGGCGGCTGGCCTTGCGCGGCAGCCCGAGGTGGTCGCGCAGCGTCGCGCCGGGCAGGTCGCGGCTGTAGCGGCCGCGCGCCTCGAGCGCCGGGATCACCAGTTCGACGAAATCCTCGACGCCTTGCGCCTGCACCGCAAAGCCGAGGATGAAGCCATCGCCGGCACCGGCGTCGTGCCAGCGGATCAGCTCGTCGGCGACATGCTCGGCCGTGCCGATGAAGTTCGGGCGCGGCGTGGCGACCGCGAGCGCGGTCTCGCGCAGCGACAGGCCTTTCTGCTTCGCGTCGGCCTTGATCCGGTCGGTGGTCGAGCGGAAGCTGTTGCGGCCGAGCTCGCCGAGTTCCGGGAACGGCGCATCGAGCGCGTACTGCGTGAAATCGTGGTGATCGAAATAGCGGCCCAGATACGCGAGCGCCTCGTCGATCGTCAGCAGGTTGCGGATCGCCTGGTATTTGTCCTCGGCCTCGGCCGCCGTGCGGCCGACGATGGGCCCGATGCCGGGGAAGATCTTCACGTCGCTGCCTTGCCGGCCGTGCTCGATCGCGCTTTGCTTCACGCGCCGCGTGAACGCGGCCGTTTCGTCGAGCGACGGCGAATGCGTGAACACCGCATCCGCATACTTGCCCGCGAGCCCGATGCCGGTGTCCGACGAACCGGCCTGGAAGATCACCGGCTGGCCCTGCGGCGAGCGCTGGATGTTGAGCGGGCCCGCGACCTGGAAGAAGCGGCCGTGGTGGTCGAGCGTGTGGAGCTTGTCTCGATCGAAGAAGCGGCCGGTCGCGCGATCGCGCACGAATGCGTCGTCGTCCCAGCTGTCCCACAGGCCCTGCACGACGTCGAGGTATTCGTCGGCGATCTCGTAGCGCAGTTCGTGGTCGGGATGCGCCTTGCCGAAATTCTTCGCGGTGCCTTCGAGCGGCGTCGTCACGACGTTCCAGCCCGCGCGCCCGCCGCTGATCGCATCGAGCGACGCGAGCTGGCGCGCGACCGTGAACGGCTCGCTGTACGACGTCGAGATCGTGCCCGCGAGCCCGATCTTCTTCGTCGCGACCGCGAGCGCCGACAGCACGGTCAGCGGCTCGAAGCGGTTCAGGAAGTGCGGGATCGACTTCTCGTTGATGTAGAGGCCGTCCGCGACGAACGCGAACGCGATGCCGGCGGCTTCCGCCTGGCGTGCGATGCCGATCGCGAAATCGAGGTTGATGCTCGCGTCCGGCGGGTTGCTCGGGTGCCGCCATGCGTTCATGTGGCTGCCTGCGCCTTGCAGCATCAGGCCGAAGGGGATCGATCGTCGGGTCGTCATGGGAGCGTCACGCGTTCTGGTCAGGGGAGAGGGAGCGGTCGGCCGCGAGGGCCGCCTGCAACGGCGTGGCCGACAGCGCGCCGCCGAGCCATTCGGCCGATGCGAGCCGCGCCGCGTAGTCGGTCACCGGCGAGTCGATCACGAACGCATCGACGTCGAGCCGCCGGCTCAATGCATCGAGCGCGCGGTGGATGCGCTCGGGCGTATCGGCCAGCACCGTCGGGCGCAGCTCGTCGATCCGGTAGTCGGACGCGCCGCTCTGCCGCGCGAATTCGGCGGCCGCCTGCGCGCTGGCGAGATTGAAGCTCTGGCCGCCGGCGAACTGCAGCTTGAAGATCTTCAGTGGCCCGATCAGTTGCTCGGCTTCGTCGCGCGTCGGCGCGGCCACCGCGTACAGCGCGACCAGCGGCCGTGTGCCGCCCGCGCCGCGAA
>NZ_JAAGPB010000942.1:0-1540 GCF_017104585.1 Burkholderia sp. Ac-20392 | reverse complement strand
AGCTCGGCGAACGGTTGCCGGTGCTCGACCCGATGCAGCGCGTGAAGCTCGGCCTGCAACTGACGCGTGCGGGTTTTCGCGAGCGCCGCGCGGTGTCGGTGATGATCGGGATCAAGCTGAGCTGCGGCGTGCTGTTCGCGTGCGGCGCGATCGTGTTCAGCCCGCTGATTCCGCGCTTCGGCGAATACTTCGTGATCCGCGCGCTGGCGATGATCGCCGCATTCGTGATCGGTGTGATCGTGCCGGAATACGTGCTCGGCGCGATGATCCGGCGGCGTCGGCGGATCATCGCCGCGTGCTTTCCCGATGCGCTCGACCTGCTGGTGATCTGCACGATGGCCGGCAACAGTCTCGCATCGGGCATCCGGCGCGTCGCGCACGAACTGGCGCGCATCTGCCCGCCGCTCGCCGACGAGCTGACGGTGTGCGCGGACGAGCTGACGCTGAGCGGCGACGTGGCCGCGACGCTCATGCATTTCGCGATGCGTGTCGATTTCACGTCGGCGCGCTCGCTCGCGACGACGCTGACGCAGTCGCAGCGGTTCGGCACGCCGATCACGCAGGCGCTGCGCACGCTGTCGCGCACGGAGCGCACCGAGCAGATCGTCGCGCTCGAGGAACGGGCCGCGAAGCTTGCGCCGAAGATCACGCTGCCGATGATGCTGTTCATCCTGCCGACGGTCTGCCTGATCGCGGCGGGCCCGGCGGCGATTCGCCTGCTCGAGGTATTCAGATGACACGATCCGTCGTACGCGCGTTCGCACTCGCGGCCGTGCTGCCGGTGCTGGCCGGCGGCTGCGGCGCGCCGGGCATCCAGACGCGGCCGGTGCTGTCGCACAAGAGCGACGATCCGCAGGCCGAATTGCGCATCGCCGACAGCGCACTCGCCGGCGGCAACGTCGATCTCGCGTCGACGCTGTACGAGAAAGTGCTCGCGAAGCATCCCGATTCGCTCGCGGCGCGCCTGGGGCTCGGCGACGTCAACTACCGCGCGGGCGACCTGGAGCGTGCGCGGATCCTCTACGACGAAGCGCAGCGGCAGGCGCCCGCGGAACTCGGCCCGCAGCTCGGGCTGGCGCGCGTCGCGTTGCGGCAGCGGCGTCTCGACGAAGCCGCGCAGCGCTATCGCGACCTGCTCGCTGCGCCGCCGAACCATCCGCTCGCGGCGGAAGGGCTCGGCACCGTGCTCGACCTGCAGGGGCGTCATGCGGATGCGCAGGTCGTGTATCGCGAGGCGCTGCGTGCGCACCCGGACGCGCAGGGGCTGCGCGTCGACCTCGGGCTGTCGCTCGTGCTGAGCAACCGGCCGCGTGAGGGCGTGAACGTGCTGCTCGACGTCGCCGGGCTGCCGTCCGCGCCGTGGCAGGCGCGCCAGAATCTCGCGTTCGCGTACGGCGTGCTCGGCAACACCGACTCGGCGAAGAAGCTGCTGTCCGCGGAGTTGCCGGCGTCGGCGGTGGCCGACAACCTGCGCTTCTACCAGGCGGTGCGCGCGCGGCTTGCGTCGCACGGAGGCGCCGGGGTGGCCGGCGTAGCGGGA
>NZ_JAAGPB010000941.1:0-1502 GCF_017104585.1 Burkholderia sp. Ac-20392 | reverse complement strand
CGCCAAGGCCGCACCGGCCGCGAAACGCACTGCCGCCGGCAGCCCGCGCGCAAAGGCCGTGCGCACGCGCAAGGCCGCCTGACGCACTGCGTTCCGACGCAAAAACGCCGCCGTTGCCTGCGCACGGCGGCGTTTTTACATCGGGCGGCCGCTTCGGCGCGGTCGGCGCATCAACGCATCAGCGCCGCAGCAGATACGCGAGCAGCACTTCGGTGTTCATCCGGACCATCTCGGCACGCTCGTCGGCGTCGGTGAAATCGCGGCCGAGCGTCGCGGCGAGCGTGAAGCGGTTCGACACGATGTAGTAGCCGAGCCCCGACAGCGTCACGTAGAAGCGCAGCGGATCGACGTCGGTGCGGAACAGCCCGGCCTTCTGGCCGCGCGTCAGCACGTTGCCGAGCTTCGCTACGATCGGCGACATCATCTCGCGGATCCGCGTCGACTTGTGCAGGTAGCGCGCTTCGTGCAGGTTCTCGTTGTTGATGAGCCTGAGCAGTTCCGGATGGTCGCGGTAGTAGTCCCAAACGAAATGCGCGAGCCGCGTGACGGCTTCGACCGGCGCGACGCCGTCGAGATCGAGCTCGCGCTCGGCCTCGGTCAACGCGGAGAACGCGTGTTCGAGCACGGCCGTGAACAACTGCTCCTTGCTGCCGAAGTAGTAATAGAGCATGCGCTCGTTGGTTTCGGCCCGGCGCGCGATCTGGTCGACGCGTGCGCCGAACAGCCCTCCACTCGCGAACTCTTCGGCTGCCGCCATCAGGATGCGGCGGCGCGTACCTTCAGGATCTCTTTTGATTTTTGGCTGATTCATGGTGGCGTTTTGCTATGTGAGCCGCTTGATCCGGACCGGCACCCCCACCGCCTTGGCGCCGGCCGCCCTGGAACGGGCGCGCCGCGGGCGGCCGCCCTCCTGCTGAGCCCCTGCAAAAAAGCGGTTCGATTATGCGCACAGACGGCGTCCAGCGCAATGCGGGAAATCGGCGATAATCGAGCTTTGGCAAACCTTTCCGACCGCGTCCGACGCGGCCGAGAGCCATTCGGCGCCGCTGCGCCCGTTGTCACCGTGACCGATTCCAAAACACTCGCAGATCGCATCGAAGATCTGCTTCCCCAGACGCAATGCACGAAGTGCGGCTATAACGGCTGCCGCCCGTACGCCGAGGCGATCGCCGCCGGCGACGCGAACTACAACCAGTGCCCGCCCGGCGGCGCCGAAGGCATCGCGCGCCTGTCGAGCCTGCTCGGCAAACCGGTGATTCCGCTGAACCCCGTCAACGGCAGCGAGCATCCGCGCGCGGTCGCCTTCATCGACGAAAGCCTGTGCATCGGCTGCACGCTGTGCATGCAGGCGTGCCCGGTCGACGCGATCGTCGGCGCGCCGAAGCAGATGCACACGATCATCGAATCGCTGTGCACCGGCTGCGACCTGTGCGTGCCGCCCTGCCCGGTCGACTGCATCGCGATGCTGCCGGTGACCGGCGAACGCACCGGCTGGGACGCGA
>NZ_JAAGPB010000940.1:0-233 GCF_017104585.1 Burkholderia sp. Ac-20392 | reverse complement strand
AAAAAAAAAAAAAATCGTGCAAGTGTACATCTCGCTTTGAATCAACAAAAACGTAAAATCAAAATGCTACTCAGCTCGATCATAACGTATACTATATGCATATCTACAAAGACCTTGCACAATGTTCAATCCAGATAACTTCTAATCACCTAACCTACTTCGTCACGATCCTCTTCCTCGTACTATTGTACTCGCACACTATAGATAATACAACTCACCCACCTGCCTTCTGA
>NZ_JAAGPB010000939.1:0-1673 GCF_017104585.1 Burkholderia sp. Ac-20392 | reverse complement strand
CCCGCGCGCGGCGGTGCTCGTCACGCGCGGCGCGCAGGCGGCGATGCTCTACGCGGACGGTGATGTGCATGAAGCCAGCCCGCCGCGCGTCGAGGTGGCCGACACGGTCGGCGCGGGCGACGCGTCGATCGGCGGCATGCTGTTCAGCCTGATGGCTGCGCCGCAGCGATCGTGGCGCGAGCATCTCGTGTTCGCGCTGGCGGCAGGCGCCGCGGCGTGCCGGCATACGGGCGCGCATGCGCCGACGCTCGACGAGGTCGTCGCACTGATCGAACGATGACGGGAAGGACGGTGACCGGACACCGCGACCGGACACCGTTCGGTCACCGATTTGCCGCGCTGTACATGCTGCGCCGCAGTGCTACGATGAAGTGTCCTTTTGCGGGAGAGCACGATGGACACCAACACGTTCACGAAGGGCATCTACACGGCCAAGGCGCATACCCAGCATGCGGGCAACGGGCAGTTCCAGGGTTACGTGATCCTCGCGCGGGACGACGGGGACGACACCGAGAACACGCGCTACGACGTCCACTCGACGAGCCCCAGCGAGGAAGAAGCGTTCGACGAGGCAAAGGCGCTCGCGCACCGGATCCTCGGCGAAATCGAGCTGTAACGCCTGCCAGCCTTTTCGGCGCGGCTCAGAGCAGCCGCGCCACCATCGACAGCAGCATCGTCAGCACCAGCGTCGACATGAACGGGAACGGATAGCGCCGCCCGCCGAGCGTCAGCGTGACGTCGCCCGGCATCCGCCCGATGCCGAGCTTGCCGAGCCACGGCCAGCAGCGCGTCAGGATCATCACCGCGACGAACGACGTCATCAGCCAGCGCAGCATGTCGGCTCCGTCAGAGTGCGTGCGAGCGGTCGCCGCGCGCGAACGCGTCGAGCGTGCCGTCGATGCCGCGCGAGAACGCGATCACCTTGAACAGCTCGCCCATCTCGGCTTCGGAGATCAGCTTCTGCACCGCGTTCGCGGCCGGCAGGAATGCGCGGATGTCCGACGGATCGATCGCGGCCAGCGCGTCGGTGATGCCCGCGTTCAGCAGGAAGCGCGCCTGCGACGTGTAGCCGAGCAAATCAGCGCCGGTGGCGACGGCCGCGTCGTAGATGCCGGTGAATTCGACGTGCGCGGTGATGTCCTGCAGCCCCGGGTACAGGAACGGATCGTCGTGTGCGTGGTGACGGTAGTGGCACATCAGCGTGCCGCGGTCGCGCTGCGGGTGGTAGTACTCGTGCGCGGGAAAGCCGTAGTCGACCAGCAGCACCGCGCCGCGCCCGAGCATCGTGCAGACGGTGCGCGTGAACGCCAGCGCGGCCTCGTGCGTCTCGGTCACGTAGCCGTCGGCCGCATCGTCAAGACCCGCGAGCACCGGCGGCAGGCCGGCCGGTGCGGCCAGCCGGTCTTCGAACACGAACGCCTGCCGCGCGTCGAGCGCGACGCCGCGCTCCTGCCATGCGCCGCCCGCCTTCGCGAACAGGCGCACGGGCATCGCATCGAGCACCTCGTTGCCGACCACGACGCCGTCGAACCGCTCCGGCAGCGCGTCGAGCCAGCGCACCTTCGCGGCGAGCGCCGGTGCGGCGGCCGCGATCGTGTCGCGCTGCCGCTCGCGCAACTCGCCGGACAGGTCGACGATCAGGTATTCGTCGAGCCCGGCCTCCAGCGCGTCGA
>NZ_JAAGPB010000938.1:0-1761 GCF_017104585.1 Burkholderia sp. Ac-20392 | reverse complement strand
GAGCGCGAGCGTGTCGTCGCGGATCGTGCGGCGCAGCCGCGTCGCGTCGGTGGCCAGGTTGCGCGGCAGGATCAACCGGAACGTGAGCAGCGTGAGGAAGGTGGCGAGCACCCACGCGACCGACTGGTTCAGGAACAGCGCGACGTCGGGGCGGAATGGATTGGTCGCGCCGGTCAGCGTGTTGAACGCGACGAGATATGCGAGCCCCGCAAGCGCGGTCTTCGGCACGCTCGTCGCATAGATGCCGGGCATCCAGAACAGCGCAAGTGCGACGACGAGCAGCGGAAAGCCCTCGATGCGCGGCAGGATGCCGAACGCGCAGACGAACGCGGCCGGCACGGCCAGCACCGTGCCCTTGATGAACGCCTGCGCGCCGGCGGCCGGGTTGCCGGCGGTCGCGAGCAGCGCGCAGTACGGTGCGACGACGAGCAGCATCATGTCGCCCTGGTTCCAGCCAGTGGCGAGCCAGAACGCACCGGAGATCGCGATCGCGCAGGCCGAGCGCACGCCATTGCGCAGGGCCGCCCCCGTGTCGCGGTAAAAGCGCACCCGTGCGGGCCGATAGCCCGGTCGCGGACGCTGCAATTCGACGAGCCCGTCGAGCGCCGCGCAGTAGTCGTCGATCTGTTCGATCAGCCGCTCGCCGGCGATCAGCAACGCCGCCTCGTCGCGCGGATTGCCGAGCGCGATGCCGTCGAGCGCGTCGCGCAAGCGTTCGCGCGCGTCGCCCAGCAGCGCAAGTGCGTGCGCCGCGCCGCCGGGGCCGCTGCCCAATGCGTCGGCGGCGGCCTGCCACGCGGCCGCGAGCCCCGGCTGCAGCGACGCGCCCGCGTGCGCGCCGGGACTGTCGGCGGGCAGCGGCGGCGGGCCGCCCGCGCGCGCGCCGAACAGCGACGCCATCCCGTGCCGCACGGCGGCCGCGCGTTGCGCGAGATCTTCCGATTCGGCCTTGCCGAGTGCGGGCAGATCGTCAATGCCGTAGATGCCGGCGAACAGCGCGTGCCGCTTGTCGTCGGCGGGCGCCGCCGCGAGGCCGTTGCGCTGCGCGGCGATGGCCCGTGCGACGTCGGCCGTGACGCGCGTCACCAGCGCTTCGAGTTTCGCGTGCACGTCGCGCGTGCCGAGCAGCATCGACACGAGGCTCAGGCACAGCACGCCGATCGCGACCGTCGAGCCGCGCCCGATCACGTGTTCGAAGGTCAGTTCGGGATGCTGCATCGCGCCGTAGGTCGCGAGACCGATCGTGTAGCCGGCCACCACGGTGCCCGACGCGCGGAAGTGCCGCAGCAGCGTCATGCCGGCAACGCAGACGCCGAGCCAGAACGCGAAGCCGAGGATGAACAGCAGCGGCTGCTGCGCGAAGCAGCCCATCAGCACGAACGCGACGACCATCCCCGCGATCGTGCCGACCACGCGCCACACGCCCTTGCCGATCACCGCGCCCTGCACCGGATTGATCACGAGCAGCACCGTCGACGCCGCCGAATACGGGGTCTCGAGTTCGAGCAGGTACGCGACGCCGAGCGCGAGCGCGGCGGCGATGACCGAGCGCGCGACATACGCGCCGCGCGGCGTGAAGATGTCGATGCGCGCGATCAGCGCCGCGGCCGCGCGATTCAGGCGGCGGGGCGAGATCGGAAGAGCGTCGGGTAGGGAAAGAGGGTATATCTCGGGGTAGATCTCGGGGGTCGCCGTAACATTAAAAAAAAAAAAGAACAGACGATGATCTCGATGGAGCACGAGAAAGATCACAGCGACGAA
>NZ_JAAGPB010000092.1:0-22628 GCF_017104585.1 Burkholderia sp. Ac-20392 | reverse complement strand
ACATCGAGCGGCGAGCTCACGTCGGCCGCCAGCACACGGCCGAGCGCGTCGAGCGTGGCGACGGTCTCGGCGCCGGGCAACGGCTTCGCGGCATCGAGCAGCGCGGCGAGCGCCTCGGCGGTCGACAGCATCGGCGCACGCGGCGCCGCGGGATTCGGGTTCGACATCGATGGAATCGGGGATCGTTGGATTCAATACGTCATTGTAGCGACGCCGTCGCGCGGGCGCGCGATATGGCCGACATGCGGAAACTGTGATTCGCGCGAATGCGCCGGTCTGACACTTGTTTCGTCCGCGTTGTGACGACCGCTGCTTGGCAACTGCCAAACGAAACGGCCGGAACCCCGATCCGTTCGACGAATCGGCATTCCGGCCGTTGTGTGCAGCCGGGCCCGTGGCCCGGCCGTGCGTCATGCGCCCGTATGGGCCGCGATGAAGTCCTTCACCTGCTGTGCATCGGCATTCACGACCTCGAAACGCTGCGGCAGCGCCTCGAGCCCGTCGAATGCGGCCGGCCGCTCGGCTTCGCGATCGAGTGCTTCGCGAATCGTCTCGCCGAACTTGATCGGCTGCGCCGTCTCGAGCACGACCATCGGCACGCCGGCGTCGAGATGCTCGCGCGCGACCTTCACGCCGTCGGCCGTATGCGTATCGATCATCGTGTCGTAGCGCGAGAACACGTCGCGGATCGTCGCGATGCGGTCCGTGTGGCTGCTGCGGCCCGACACGAAACCGAACTCGGCGACACGCGAGAAATCGCCGCTTGCCGCGAGATCGAAGCCGCCCTTCTCCTCGACGTCGCGGAACAGCTGCATCACGCGTGCCGGATCGCGGCCGAGCAGGTCGAACACGAAGCGCTCGAAGTTCGACGCCTTCGAGATGTCCATGCTCGGGCTGCTCGTATGATAGGTGTTCTCGGCGCTGCGCACGCGATACGCGCCCGTGCGGAAGAACTCGTCGAGCACGTCGTTCTCGTTGGTCGCGACCACGAGCTTCGCGATCGGCAGCCCCATCATCCGCGCGATGTGACCTGCGCAGACATTGCCGAAGTTGCCCGACGGCACCGTGAACGACACGCGCTCGGCGTTGGATTGCGTGGCCGCGAAGTAGCCCTTGAAGTAGTACACGACCTGCGCGACGACGCGCGCCCAGTTGATCGAGTTGACCGTGCCGATCTTCTGCTGCGCCTTGAACGCGTGATCGTTCGACACGGCCTTCACGATGTCCTGGCAATCGTCGAACACGCCTTCGACCGCGAGGTTGAAGATGTTCGGGTCCTGCAGACTGAACATCTGGGCCGTCTGGAACGCGCTCATCTTCTTGTGCGGCGACAGCATGAACACGCGCACGCCGGCCTTGCCGCGCATCGCGTATTCGGCCGCGCTGCCCGTGTCGCCGGACGTCGCGCCGAGAATGTTCAGCGTCTGCCCGTGCTTCGCGAGCGTGTACTCGAACAGGTTGCCGAGCAGCTGCATCGCCATGTCCTTGAACGCGAGCGTCGGGCCGTTCGACAGTTCGAGCAGCGAGATCGGCGCGCCGTTCTCGGTGCCGAGCGTCTTCAGCGGCGTGATGTCGGACGCGTTCTCGCCATGGCGCGTGTTGCGGTACACGTCGGCCGTGTACGTGCGACGCGTGATCGCGCGCAGGTCGTCGGCCGGCACGTCGTCGCAGAACTTCGACAGGATCTCGAACGCGAGATCCGCATACGACAGCGTGCGCCAGCGTGCGAGCTCGTCGGCGGACACCGTCGGATACTCGGCCGGCAGGTAGAGCCCGCCGTCCTTCGCGAGACCGCCGAGCAGGATGTCGGAGAACGTGTGGCGCTCGCCGATGCCGGCGCCGCGCGTGGAGATGTAATTCATGTCGTCCTCAGCTCAGTTCAGCGCTTCCATGCGCAGCTTCGTCACCTTCGATACCACCGTCGCGAGGCTCTCGATCTGCGCGATCGCCGCATTCACGTTCTTCTCGACCGTGACGTGCGTGATCAGGATGATGTCGGTTTCGCCCTTCGCGTCGTCGATCTGCTCCGATTCCTTCTGCAGCAGCGCGTCGATCGAGATGCCCGATGCGGCGAGGATGCGCGTGATGTCGGCCAGCACGCCGGTTTGATCGGCGACGCGCAGGCGCAGGTAGTAGCCGCTCGTCACTTCTTCGATCGGCAGGATCGGCGTGTTCGACAGGCTGTCCGGCTGGAACGCGAGGTGCGGCACGCGATGCTCCGGGTCCGCCGTGTGCAGGCGCGTGACGTCGACGAGATCCGCGACCACGGCCGATGCGGTCGGCTCCGCGCCCGCGCCCTTGCCGTAGTACAGCGTCGTGCCGACCGCGTCGCCATGCACGACGACCGCGTTCATCGCGCCCTCGACGTTCGCGAGCAGACGCTTCTCCGGGATCAGCGTCGGATGCACGCGCAGCTCGATGCCGTTTTCGGCGCGGCGCGTGATGCCGAGCAGCTTGATCCGGTAGCCGAGTTCTTCCGCGTAGCGGATGTCGGTCGCGTCGAGCTTGCTGATGCCCTCGACGTACGCGCGCTCGAACTGCACCGGCACGCCGAACGCGATCGCGCTCATGATCGTCGCCTTGTGCGCGGCGTCGACGCCTTCGATGTCGAAGGTCGGATCGGCTTCCGCGTAGCCGAGCTCCTGCGCGGCCTTCAGCGCGGTCGCAAAGTCGAGCCCGCGATCGCGCATTTCCGACAGGATGTAGTTGGTCGTGCCGTTGATGATGCCCGCGATGTACTGGATGCGGTTCGCGGTCAGGCCTTCGCGCAGCGCCTTGATGATCGGGATGCCGCCGGCGACGGCTGCCTCGAACGCGACCATCACGCCCTTCGCGCGCGCGGCCTCGAAGATCTCGGTGCCGTGCACCGCGAGCAGCGCCTTGTTGGCCGTCACGACGTGCTTGCCGTTCGCGATCGCGCGCAGCACGAGCTCGCGCGCGATGCCCGTGCCGCCAATCATCTCGGCGATGATCGCGATCGACGGATCATCGACGACTGCGTTGAAATCGTCGGTGATCTGCGCGGCGCCGGCGTCGCCGCCGAGCGCAGCCAGCGCCTTGGCCGGGTTGCGCACCGCAATGCGCGTCACCTCGATGCCGCGCCCCGCGCGTCGCTTGATTTCTTCCTGGTTGCGGCCCAGCACCGTGAAGGTGCCGCTGCCTACCGTGCCGAAGCCCAACAGGCCAACTTTGATCGGTTCCATGCTGCGTGTGATCGATGAGTAAGAAATAGTGAGAGCCGTGTGGTCGTGCCGCTCAGGCCGAATGGCGCTTGCGGTAGCCGTCGAGGAAGCGTGCGATCCGGTTGATCGAATCGGTCAGGTCGTCGAGGTTCGGCAGGAAGACCACGCGGAAGTGATCCGGCGTCGTCCAGTTGAAGCCCGTGCCCTGTACGAGCAATACGCGCTCCTCGAGCAGCAGGTCGAGAATGAACTGCTGGTCGTTCTGGATCGGATAAAGCTTCGGGTCGAGGCGCGGGAACATGTACAGCGCGGCCTGCGGCTTCACGCAGGTCACGCCCGGGATCGACGTGAGCATGTCGTACGCGAGCTCGCGCTGCTTGTACAGGCGCCCGCTCGGCACGATCAGCTCGTTGATGCTCTGGTAGCCGCCGAGCGCCGTCTGGATCGCGAACTGCCCAGGCACGTTCGCGCACAGGCGCATCGACGACAGGATGCCGAGCCCCTCGAGGTAGTCCTTCGCGCGCCGGCGGTTGTCGCCGCCGAGGCCCGACACGGCCATCCAGCCCGCGCGGTAGCCGCACGAGCGATAGCTCTTCGACAGGCTGTTGAACGTGACGGTAATCACGTCCTCCGACAGCGAGCCCAGCGCCGTGTGCTCGAGGCCGTCGTAGACGATCTTGTCGTACACCTCGTCGGCGAACACGATCAGCCCGTGCTCGCGCGCGATCGCGAGCAGCTCGAGCAGCAATTCGTCTGAATAAAGCGCACCCGTGGGGTTGTTCGGGTTGATCACGACGATCGCCTTCGTGTTCGGCGTGATCTTGCGGCGAATGTCGTCGAGATCCGGCATCCACGCGTTCTGCTCGTCGCAGATGTAATGCACCGGCGTGCCGCCCGACAAGCTGACCGCCGCCGTCCACAGCGGGTAGTCGGGGGCCGGCAGCAGCACTTCGTCGCCGTCGTTCAAGAGCCCCTGGGTCGCCATCACGATCAGCTCGGACGCGCCGTTGCCGATGTAGATGTCGTCGAGGCCGACGCCCACGACGCCCTTTTCCTGCGTGTAGTGCATCACGGCCTTGCGCGCCGAGAACACGCCCTTCGAATCCGAATAGCCGGACGACGTCGGCAGGTTGCGGATCATGTCCTGGATGATCTCGTCCGGCGCGTCGAAACCGAACGGCGCGAGATTGCCGATGTTCAGCTTGATGATGCGGTGGCCTTCTTCCTCGAGGCGCTTCGCGTGCTCGAGCACCGGGCCACGGATGTCGTAGCAGACGTTGAGCAGCTTGTTCGACTTCTGAAT
The DNA here is from genome assembly GCF_017104585.1 of Burkholderia sp. Ac-20392. Taxonomy (NCBI): domain Bacteria; kingdom Pseudomonadati; phylum Pseudomonadota; class Betaproteobacteria; order Burkholderiales; family Burkholderiaceae; genus Burkholderia; species Burkholderia sp. Ac-20392. Next base: position 18,143 of record NZ_JAAGPB010000092.1, on the reverse strand, counting down.
CGGTTTCACGACGACACGGTTCCTGGGTTGGCCTCGCGGCCGGGGGGACGGGATCAAAACTGGAAAGCGGCCGGTCTGTGCGCGCTGTCTAGACTGGGAAAATGCGGGCGGTCGGGCGCGGCTTGTGGCGACGCGCGACGCAAGTGGCGCCCGGGGGCGACCAAAAAGTTATAATTTAGCGGATTTTGGCTGACTTTCGCAATGCACCATAGCCGCGCCGGGCCCGCGCCGTCAGGCGTCCCGCGTGCTCAGGCAAGCGAAACCGGCCATCCGGGCCCGTGTGGCCCTGCGACACATTCCCCTACGGAACCGCGGAATACCGATTTGAAACTGCACCAGGACGCGAGCGGCGCGCTCAACACCGTCACCGGCTACGGCCCCGATTATGTCGACGTCAATCTCGAACGCCACGAAACGAGCGTCATCGTGCTGCCCGGCGCGCCGGTCCAGGCATGGCCCGTGTCGTCGTTCGACGCGCTCGCGCCCGAGCATTTCGCGATGCTGCTCGACCCGACACCCGAACTCGTGATCTTCGGCAGCGGCGCGCGGCTGCGCTTCCCGCACCCGCGGCTGGTCGCGGCGCTCACGGCCAAGCGGATCGGCGTCGAGACGATGGATTTCCAGGCCGCCTGCCGCACCTACAACATCCTGATGGCCGAGGGCCGCAAAGTCGCCGCCGCGCTCTTAATTGAACGTTAATCCCCGATGCGGTAAAACTCGGGCCGGCGCAGCGGGTCGATCCCCCGGATCTGCCCGGCCAGGCCGCCCGCCCCCGGCGCAACCCGCCGGCGGCCCGTCACAATAACCAACAGGCTGAAAATCCATGAACGATACGCCGTCGAGGCTACCGCTCAATCGCATCACGCTCGTCCTCCTCGTCGTCGCACTCGCGATCGTCTGGTTCGCGCCGCTCGGGCTGCGCCACCTGATCCCGAGCGACGAAGGCCGCTATGCGGAAATGGCGCGCGAGATGTTCGTCACCGGCGACTGGATCACGCCGCGCTACAACGGCTACAAGTATTTCGAGAAGCCGCCGCTGCAGACCTGGCTGAATGCGCTCACGTTCGCGTGGTTCGGCATCGGCGAATGGCAGGCGCGCCTCTACACGGCCGTCGCGAGCTTCGCAGGCATCCTGCTGGTCGGCTACACCGGCGCGCGCCTGTTCAACCCGCTGTCGGGCTTCCTCGCCGCCGTGGTGCTCGCGTCGTCGCCGTACTGGAACCTGATGGGCCACTTCAACGCGCTCGACATGGGGCTCGCGTTCTGGATGTCGCTGTCGCTGTGCTCGCTGCTGCTCGCGCAGCGGCCCGGGCTGCGCCCGGCCGCGGCACGCGGCTGGATGTGGGCGTGCTGGGGCGCGATGGCGTTCGCGGTGCTGTCGAAGGGCCTCGTCGGCCTGATCCTGCCCGGCGCCGTGCTCGTGCTCTACACGCTGATCGCACGCGACTGGGCGCTGTGGAAGCGCCTGTACCTGGTGAGCGGCCTCGTGATCTTCTTCGCGATCGTCACGCCGTGGTTCGTGCTCGTCCAGCAGCGCAACCCCGAGTTCTTCAACTTCTTCTTCATCGTCCAGCAGTTCCGCCGGTACCTGACCCCGGAACAGAACCGCCCGGGCCCGCTCTACTACTTCGTGCCCGTGCTGCTGGTCGGCTTCCTGCCGTGGCTGTCGGTCGCATGGCAGAGCCTCCGCCATGCACTGCGGATGCCGCGCCAGCCGAACGGCTTCTCGCCGATGCTCGTGCTGCTGATCTGGAGCGCATTCATCTTCCTGTTCTTCAGCGCGTCGCATTCGAAGCTGATCTCGTACGTGCTGCCGGTCGCGCCGGCGCTCGCGCTGATCATCGGCGCGTACCTGCCGCTGATGAGCGCCGACCGGTTCCGCCGCCACCTGCTCGGCTACCTCGTATTCCTCGTCGTCGCGGCGTTCGGGATCATCTTCCTTGCATACCAGGGCGATGCCCGCACGCCGAACGCGCTGTATCGCGCGTTCCAGATGTGGCTGTACGCGGGCCTCGCAGTCGCAGCCGTGCTGACGCTCGCGGCCGCCTGGCTGAACCGCCGCACGGGCGTCGCCGCCGCGCTCGCCGCGTTCGGCGCCGCCTGGCTCGCGTTCGGCACGATCGGCGGCACCGGTCACGACGAATTCGGCCGCTACAGCTCGGGCGCGCTGCTCGCGCCGGCGGTGCGCGCCGAACTGGCGAAACTGCCGGCCGACACGCCGTTCTACTCGATCGAGATGCTCGATCACACGTTCCCGTTCTATATGGGCCACACGACGATCATGGTCCAGCGCCAGGACGAGCTCGCGTTCGGGATCTCGATGGAGCCGAACAAGTGGATTCCGACCGTCGACGAGTGGATCACGCGCTGGAAGCAGGAAACCCATGCGCTCGCGATCATGCCGCCCGGCCAGTACGACACCCTGGTCAAGCAAGGCGTGCCGATGCGCGTGATTGCACGCGACAACCGCCGCGTGATCGTCGAGAAACCGCAATCGTAAGGACGCCCGCCGCATGAATCCCGTTTCGTTCGTCTGCATCATCACCGGCGTGATGCTCAACGCCTGTGCGCAACTTCTGCTGAAAGCCGGCGTCAACGCCGTTGGACACTTCGAATTCAGCCGTGCGAACATCATCCCGGTCGGCCTGAAGATCGCGACCCAATTGCCGATCATCGGCGGCCTCGGCTGCTACGTGCTGAGCGTCGTGGTCTGGATCGTCGGGCTGTCGCGGGTCGACGTGTCGATCGCGTACCCGATGCTGTCGCTCGGCTACGTCGTCAACGCGTTCGCGGCCTGGTACCTGTTCGGTGAAGTGCTGTCGGTCCAGCGGCTCGTCGGCATCGGCATCATCCTGATCGGCGTGCTGGTGCTCGCACGCAGCTGAGCACGCCGCGCCGCGCGCGTTAAGCGTCCGCCTACAAAAAATCACGGTGCGATTCCGCCAACCGGTGTTTAATGCCGGTTTCGGCCGGGATCGCCCGACCCTTTTATTACACGCCATTACAGGCCAACGCGTACATGAGCCAGACTACCGCTCCGTTTCTGCCGTTCACCCGCCCCGAGATCGATGAGGAAACCATCCAGGGCGTCGTCGAAGTGCTGCGCTCGGGCTGGATCACCACCGGCCCGCAGAGCCAGAAATTCGAAGCGGCGCTGTCCGAGTACTGCGGCGGCCGTCCGGTCCGCGCGTTCAATTCGGGCACGTGCACGCTGGAGATCGGCCTGCGCATCGCGGGCGTCGGTGCCGGCGACGAGGTGATCACGACGCCGGCGTCGTGGGTCTCGACCAGCAACGTGATCATCGAGACGGGCGCGACGCCCGTGTTCGCCGACATCGATCCCGTCACGCGCAACATCGACCTCGACAAGCTCGAGCAGGCGATCACGCCGCGCACGAAGGCGATCATCCCCGTGTTCCTGTCCGGCCTGCCGGTCGACATGGACCGCCTGTACGCGATCGCACGCGCACACAAGCTGCGCGTGATCGAGGATGCGGCGCAGGCATTCGGTTCGACGTGGAACGGCAAGCGCATCGGCGCGATCGGCGACATCGTGTCGTTCAGCTTCCACGCGAACAAGAACCTGACGACGATCGAAGGCGGCGCACTCGTGCTGAACAACGAGGAAGAAGCGACGCTCGCGCAGAAGTACCGGCTGCAGGGCATCACGCGCACGGGCTTCGACGGGATGGACTGCGACGTGCTCGGCGGCAAGTACAACCTGACCGACGTCGCCGCACGCGTCGGCCTCGGCCAGTTGCCGCACCTCGAACGCTTCACCGCGCAGCGCAGCGCGCTCGCGCGCGCCTATTTCGCCGCGTTCGACGGCAGCGCGGCCGTGAAGCTCGGCGTCGGCCTGCCGGTTGCCGACTTCGAGAACAGCAACTGGCACATGTTCCTGATCACGCTGCCGCTCGAGCGGCTGACGATCACGCGCGCCGAGTTCATGGCGCAACTGAAGGAACGCGGTATCGGCACGGGCATCCACTACCCGGCGATCCATCTTTTCACGCTGTACCGTGCACGCGGCTTCAAGGAGGGCATGTTCCCCCACGCCGAGCGGTACGGTGCGTCGACCGTCACGCTGCCGCTCTTCACGCAGATGTCGGAAGGCGACGTGCGTCGCGTGGTCGACGCCATCAACCAGATTTGCGAACAATACGGAAAATAAGCGTACATGAGTCACCTTGAAGCACGCGCCGGGCATCCGGTCGCCGGGCAGCCGGAAGTATCGATCATCATCCCCGTGTACAACGAGGAAGACGGCCTCGCTGCGCTGTTCGCGCGGCTGTATCCGGCGCTCGACGCACTCGACACGTCGTACGAAGTGATCCTGATCAACGACGGCAGCCGCGACCGCTCGGCCGCGATGCTCGCCGATCAGTTCCACGTACGCCCCGACACGACGCGCATCGTGCTGCTCAACGGCAACTACGGCCAGCACATGGCGATCCTCGCCGGCTTCGCGCAATCGCGCGGCGAAATCGTCATCACGCTCGACGCCGACCTGCAGAACCCGCCCGAGGAAATCGGCAAGCTGATCGCGAAGATGCGCGAGGGCTACGACTACGTCGGCTCGATCCGCAAGCAGCGCCAGGACAGCCTGTGGCGGCGCAAGGCGTCGCAGATGATGAACCGTCTGCGCGAGCGCATCACGCGCATCAAGATGACCGACCAGGGCTGCATGCTGCGCGCCTACAGCCGCCGCATCATCGACACGATCAACGTGTGCGGCGAAGTCAACACGTTCATCCCCGCACTCGCGTACACGTTCGCGCAGAACCCGACCGAAATCGAGGTCGCGCACGAGGAGCGCTTTGCCGGCGAATCGAAGTACTCGCTGTACAGCCTGATCCGGCTGAACTTCGACCTCGTGACGGGCTTCTCGGTCGTGCCGCTGCAGTGGCTGTCGTTCATCGGCGTGATCCTGTCGATCGGCTCCGCCGCGCTGTTCGTGCTGCTGCTCGTACGACGCTTCATCGTCGGCGCGGAAGTGCAAGGCGTGTTCACGCTGTTCGCCATCACGTTCTTCCTGCTCGGCGTGATCATCTTCGCGCTCGGCCTGCTCGGCGAATACGTCGGCCGCATCTACCAGCAGGTGCGTGCACGTCCGCGCTACCTGATCCAGGCCGTGCTCGAACAGCATGACGGCGTGCCGGCGGTGCCGGCCGGCGTGAACCGCTCGGGAGCCGCGCAATGAAGCCGCGCGCAGTCGTCTTCGCGTATCACAACGTCGGCGTGCGGTGCCTGCAGGTGCTGCTCGCGCGCGGTGTCGACGTCGCACTCGTCGTCACGCACGAGGACAACCCGAACGAGAACATCTGGTTCGGCAGCGTCGCGTCCGTCGCGGCCGAGCACGGCATTCCGGTGCTCACGCCGGCGGATCCCGCCGATCCGGCGCTGCGCCGCGCGGTTTCCGACGCGCAGCCGGACTTCATCTTCTCGTTCTACTACCGGCACATGCTGCCGGTGGACCTGCTCGCGATCGCGCCGAAGGGTGCGTACAACATGCACGGGTCGCTGCTGCCGAAATACCGGGGTCGGGTACCGACCAACTGGGCGGTGCTGAACGGCGAAACCGAAACCGGCGCGACGCTGCACGAGATGGCCGCGAAGCCCGACGCGGGCGCGATCATCGGCCAGACCGCGGTGCCGATCCTGCCGGACGACACGGCCACGCAGGTGTTCGACAAGGTCACGGTGGCCGCCGAGCAGACGCTCTGGCGCGTGCTGCCCGCGCTGCTCGCGGGCGAGGCGCCGCACCTGCCGAACGATCTCGCAACCGGCAGCTACTACGGCGGGCGCAAGCCCGAGGACGGCCGCGTCGACTGGTCGAAACCGGCCGCGCAGGTCTACAACCTGGTGCGCGCGGTCGCGCCCCCGTATCCGGGCGCGTTCACGGACGTCGACGGCACGCGTTTCGTGATCGCGCGCGCGCGCCTGGCGGCGCCCGGCAGCGCGGCAGCGGCCGCCGCGGCAGATTTGCCGCCCGGCCTGCACGTAAGCGATAATGCGCTATTCGGCGTCTGCGGCGACAGCCGCGCCCTATCCATTCTCGAGCTGTGGCAGCAGCGGGACGGCAGCGAAACCGTCGTGACGCCCGCGGAATTCGCGCAGTTCATTCATTCTTCCCGTCATTCATGAAAGCAAAAAAAGTCCTGATCCTGGGTGTGAACGGCTTCATCGGCCATCACCTGTCGAAGCGCATTCTTGAAACCACCGATTGGGAAGTGTTCGGCATGGACATGCAGACCGATCGGCTGGGTGACCTCGTCAACCACGAGCGGATGCATTTCTTCGAAGGCGACATCACGATCAACAAGGAGTGGGTCGAGTATCACGTGAAGAAGTGCGACGTGATCCTGCCGCTCGTCGCGATCGCGACGCCCGCCACCTACGTCCAGCAGCCGCTGCGCGTGTTCGAACTCGACTTCGAGGCGAACCTGCCGATCGTGCGTTCGGCCGTCAAGTACGGCAAGCACCTCGTGTTCCCGTCGACCTCCGAGGTTTACGGCATGTGCTCGGACGAGCAGTTCGACCCGGATGCATCGGCCCTCACCTACGGCCCGATCAACAAGCCGCGCTGGATCTACGCGTGCTCGAAGCAGCTGATGGACCGCGTGATCTGGGGTTACGGCATGGAAGGCCTGAACTTCACGCTGTTCCGTCCGTTCAACTGGATCGGCCCGGGCCTCGATTCGATCTACACGCCGAAGGAAGGCAGCTCGCGCGTGGTCACGCAGTTCCTCGGCCACATCGTGCGCGGCGAGAACATCAGCCTCGTCGACGGCGGCTCGCAGAAGCGCGCGTTCACCGACATCGGCGACGGCATCAGCGCGCTGATGAAGATCATCGAGAACAAGGACGGCGTCGCGTCGGGCAAGATCTACAACATCGGGAATCCGAAGAACAACTTCTCGGTTCGCGAACTCGCGCACAAGATGCTCGAACTGGCGGCAGAATTCCCCGAGTACGCCGATTCGGCCAAGCAGGTGAAGCTCGTCGAAACGACGTCCGGCGCCTACTACGGCAACGGCTACCAGGACGTGCAGAACCGCGTGCCGAAGATCGACAACACGATGCAGGAACTCAGCTGGGCGCCGCAAGCGACGTTCGACGACGCACTGCGCAACATCTTCGAGGCGTATCGCGGCCACGTCGCCGACGCGCGCGCGCTCGTCGAGCAGCAAGGCTGATCGGGACGTTCGCTTGGCTCGCATCGTCCTCAAGATCGACGTCGACACGCTGCGCGGCACGCGCGAAGGCGTGCCGAACCTCGCGCGCATCTTCGACCGCTTCAGTGCACGCGCGACCTTCCTCTTCAGCCTCGGGCCCGATCACACGGGCTGGGCGCTGCGGCGCGTGTTCCGCCCGGGCTTCCTGAAGAAAGTGTCGCGCACGTCGGTGGTCGAGCACTACGGCGTGAAGCAGCTGATGTACGGCGTGCTGCTGCCGGGCCCCGACATCGGCCGCCGTGCGATCGCCGACATGCGCGCGATCCACGAGGCCGGCTTCGAATGCGGGATCCACACGTGGGATCACGTGTACTGGCAGGACAACGTCCGCGTGCGCGATCGCGACTGGACCGCGCGTGAAATGCAGAAGAGTCACGCGCGCTTCATCGAGGTCTTCGGCGCGCCGCCCGTCACGCACGGCGCGGCCGGCTGGCAGATGAACGATTCCGCATTCGAGCAGATCGACGCATGGGGGATGCGCTACGCATCCGACGGCCGCGGCCATTCGCCGTACCTGCCCGTCGTCAACGGCCGCACGCTGTCGCACGTGCAGATGCCCACCACGCTGCCGACGCTCGACGAAGTGCTCGGCATCGACGGCGTCGACACGCACAACGTCGCCGCGCACATCCTCAAGTTCACCGAAACCAATCCGCACGACCAGGTGTTCACGCTGCACGCGGAACTGGAAGGCCAGAAGCTCGCGCCCGTGTTCGAGCAACTGCTCGCCGGCTGGCGTGCGCAAGGCCACACGTTTGCGACGATGGGCGACTACCACGCGACGCTGGACCGCGACTCGCTGCCATCGTACCCTGTCACGTGGGGCGAAATCCCCGGCCGCTCCGGCGAACTGATCGTCCAGCCCGACTGAGTTCGCACGAGCCGGCGTCGCCCGCCGCGCCCTTGCGGCGCGCTGCCGCGACGCCCCGCCGAACCGCGCCGCCGCAGCGGCGCCTTTCCATAACAACAGGAGAAACACGTGTCCGTCGAAGTTGACCGTCAAGTTCCCGATTTCACCGCACCGGCCACGGGCGGCGACATTTCGCTGTCCGACCTGAAGGGCAAGAAACTCGTGCTGTACTTCTATCCGAAGGACAACACGCCGGGCTGCACGACCGAAGGGCTGCAGTTCCGCGATCTCTATCCGAAGTTCAAGAAAGCCGGTGCGGAAGTCATCGGCGTGTCGCGCGACAGCCTGCGCTCGCATGACAATTTCAAGGCAAAGCTCGAACTGCCGTTCCCGCTGATTTCCGATGCCGACGAAGCGCTGTGCGCGCTGTTCGATGTCATCAAGATGAAGAAAATGTATGGCAAGGAAGTGCGCGGAATCGAGCGCTCGACGTTCCTGATCGACGCCGACGGCGTGCTTCGCCAGGCATGGCGCGGCATCAAGGTACCGGGTCATGTGGACGACGTGCTAAGTGCTGTACAAGCGCTTTGAGGCGCGTTATATTGGGCCGCAATGAATGCCAGTTCGCCCCATATTTCTCGTAGCTGCGCCGGTGCTCGTTGCGATGCTTGCCGGCACCTGACGCGCATTACGACGGTATCAGCCGAGCCGCATGCCTCTATCGACGGGGCAGCGGCTTTTTTTATGGATTGCGCGCCGGCCCTCGGTCCGGCCCTCACCGCGTCAAGGAGCTGATCGACACTTAGGCGAACCGGCTAGACGAACTTCCTGTGCGCCACCGCGCGCAAACTGCATGCGTCTACGTCACGCAGGATGCGATCAGCGGCGCACGCCATGCGACACGATTCCTCCCGAGGGACACCATGCCTTTGCCTACTCCCCCCAGCAAGCTCGGCAGCCTGCTGCCGCCCGACGAATACAAGGCGAAAGCGCGGCCCGCGAAAGCCGCGAAGAAATCCGCCGAAGGGGACGCATCCACAGCCGGTGACTTTGGTCCGGCGAGCGTGGCCCAACCGATGACCGAAGCCGCGAACACGGCAGCGCCACTGCGCGCCGTCGCGTCTTCGACGCAAGATGCCGCAAGCACACCCGCACGTGGCCGCAAGACGAAACAGACGGCTGCACTGCTGCAGCCGATGCCGGCGGCCGCCGAACCCGCGGCACCGGTCGTCGCGCGCAACGACAAACCGGCTGCCGACAAACCGGCCGCCGCACCCGCGCGCGATACCGGCGCCGCGACGAAGTCGCGCAGCCGCAAGCCCGCCGAAGCCGAACTGCAGAAACTGTTCGTGCTCGACACCAACGTGCTGATGCACGACCCGAGCAGCCTCTTCCGCTTCGAGGAACACGACGTCTATCTGCCGATGATGACGCTCGAGGAACTCGACAACCACAAGAAGGGGATGTCCGAAGTCGCGCGCAACGCACGCCAGGTCAGCCGCACGCTCGACGCGCTCGTCGCCGATGCCGGCGCGATCACGGCCGGCATTCCGCTGTCGCGCCTCGGCAGCCGCGAGGCGCTCGGCCGCCTGTACTTCCAGACCAAGCTCGCGGACATCGCGCCCGTCGAAGGCTTGCCCGAAGGCAAGGCCGACAACCAGATCCTCGGCGTCGTGCGCGCACTGCAGCGCGACCGGCCCGATCGCCAGGTCGTGCTGGTGTCGAAAGACATCAACATGCGGATCAAGGCGCACGCGCTCGGCCTGCCGGCGGAAGACTACTTCAACGACCAGGTGCTCGAGGATTCGGATCTCCTCTACACCGGCGTACGCGAACTGCCGCAGGACTTCTGGACCAAGCATGCGAAGGGCATGGAGAGCTGGCAGGACACGAAGACGGGCACCACGTACTACCGCGTGACCGGCCCGCTCGTCGCGTCGATGCTCGTCAACGAGTTCGTCTATCTCGAGCCGCAGAACGGCGAGCCGACGTTCCATGCGATCGTCCGCGAACTGAACGGCAAGACGGCGCTGCTGCAGACGCTGCGCGACTACAGCCACCACAAGAACAATGTGTGGGGCATCACCGCGCGCAACCGCGAGCAGAATTTCGCGCTGAACCTGCTGATGAACCCCGAGATCGACTTCGTCACGCTGCTCGGCCAGGCCGGCACCGGCAAGACGCTCGTCGCGCTCGCGGCCGGCCTCGCGCAGGTGCTCGACGACAAGCGCTACAACGAGATCATCGTGACGCGCGCGACCGTGCCCGTCGGCGAGGACATCGGTTTCCTGCCGGGCACCGAGGAAGAGAAGATGCAGCCGTGGATGGGTGCATTCGACGACAACCTCGAAGTGCTGCAGAAGACCGACGACGCTGCCGGCGAATGGGGTCGTGCCGCGACGCAGGAACTGATCCGTTCGCGCCTGAAGGTGAAGAGCATGAACTTCATGCGCGGCCGTACGTTCGTCGACAAGTACCTGATCATCGACGAGGCGCAGAACCTGACGCCGAAGCAGATGAAGACGCTCGTCACGCGCGCGGGCCCGGGCACGAAGATCGTGTGCCTCGGCAACATCGCGCAGATCGATACGCCTTACCTGACCGAAGGCAGCTCGGGTCTCACGTACGTCGTCGACCGCTTCAAGGGCTGGGGCCACAGCGGCCACGTGACGCTCGCACGCGGCGAACGCTCGCGACTCGCCGACTACGCGTCGGACATCCTGTAACGCGACAGGCCGGCCCGTCGGCCGACTTCGACGCAACGCATCGCGGCGCTCCTTTCCGGAGCGCCGTTTTTATTTGGGGTCGAAAACGCAAGTAACACATCGTCACGCAACAACCCGGTTTACGCGCGAAACTTCAAGTAAATTCTCAAGAATGGTTGCTTAAGCCCCGTCGGAGCGTCTACCATCGGGTCTGTCTGTTGTCATACGATTCGCGAGCGCGCTGCGCTTGCCCGCCTTGCCATGCTTCGAATCTGGGTTCCCGTTGCTGTCGTTTCACTGCTTGCGGCCTGCTCCAGCGTGCCGCCGCAGTCGGCATCGCGCCCCGCCTCGGGCATGAAGATCACGACGCCGCGCGCGTTCCCCGCCCCCGCCAATTTCCCGAAGTTCGTCGATCACAGCGTCGGCCAGGAAGAAATCTCGATCCAGGCAATGAGCCTCGTCGGCGTCCCGTATCGCTGGGGCGGCAATACCCCGACCAGCGGCTTCGACTGCAGCGGGCTCGTGCGCTACGTGATCGGCCGTGCGGCCGACGTGAACCTGCCGCGCACGACGGCCGACATGAGCGGCCGCGGCGTGTCGATCGAGCCCGACCAGGTCGCGCCAGGCGACCTGATCTTCTTCAATACGACCGGGCGGCCGCATTCGCACGTCGGCATCTACGTCGGCAAGCTGCGCTTCGTCAACGCGCCGTCGACGGGCGGCACCGTGCGGCTCGACTACCTGACGAACCCTTACTGGGCCAAGCGTTTCGACGGCATTCGCCGCGTCGCGCCGCCGCGCGGGGCGCCTACGCCGTTCGATGCGCCGACCTACGAGGCGAAGCGTGACGAGCCGCGCAACGCGCCGGCCGTTGCGCCCGCTCCCGTGGTCGTGACTGCCGCCGCCGCACCGCGACAGCCAACTTATGCGCCGCCGCAAGCGGCCGCAACCCAGGCACCCGCACCGGCCATGCCGGCCCCGCAGGTCGTATCGACCGCAGCGGTCGCCCCCGCAGCCCCGTCGGCCGACCCGTATGAACCGCCGCCGTCGCGGATACAGGCGGCCCAGCAGCAGGCAACGTCCGCGAATGACGGTACGGGAAGCGCCGCCATGACGGCGAATGCCGCGCCGGCCGGCCAAGCTGAAACTGGCACACGGATTCCGACGACGGCGCTGACTGCCGCCCAGGCTGCCGCTTTCGATGCGGAACCGCCGCCCGCCACCGCGGCGGCGTCACCGCGCAGTGTCGAGCCCGCCCCCGTTCAGGTACTGCGTGCGTCGACCCAATCCGCACCCGTCAGCCCGCGCACCGCCACCGCTGACGATCCGATCGCCCGGTTCGCGAACGGAAGTTACTAGCCCGCTTCGCCCTCGCCTGCGGCCACCCGCGACCGCAGCCGCCCTTCGCCGCACATTCCCGCACCTCCAAAAGAAAATGCGCCGCAGCCTTTCGGCTTGCGGCGCATTTCGTGTCCGTTCGACAGTATCGTATCGGCGATCAGAAGATCTGGTGACCCAGCCACCACCCACCGGCCGCGAATAGCGCAGCCGCGGGCAGTGTCAGCACCCATGCCCACACGATGTTGCCGGCCACACCCCAGCGCACGGCCGACAGCTTCTGCGTCGCGCCGACGCCGACGATCGCGCCGGTGATCGTGTGTGTGGTCGACACCGGAATGCCGAGGAACGATGCGAGGAACAGCGTCATCGCACCACCGGTTTCCGCACAGAAGCCACCGACCGGCTTGAGCTTCGTGATCTTCTGACCCATCGTGCGCACGATGCGCCAGCCGCCGAACAGCGTGCCGAGGCCCATCGACAGGTAGCACGCGCCGATCACCCACGCCGGCGGCGCATCGGCGGTCGCCGACGCATAGCCCGACGCGATCAGCAACATCCAGATGATGCCGATCGTCTTCTGCGCGTCGTTGCCGCCGTGGCCGAGGCTGTACAGCCCGGCCGACAGCAGCTGCAGCCGGCGGAAGCGCCGGTCGACCTTGCTGGGCGCGGTGCGGAAATACAGCCACGACACGCCGAGCATGAACAGCGAGCCGAGAATGAAACCGAGCAGCGGCGAGATGAAGATGAACGCGATGGTCTTCAGCAGCCCGTCGATGTTCAGCGAACTCCAGCCCGACTTGGCAAGTGCGGCGCCGACCAGGCCGCCGATCAGCGCATGCGACGAGCTCGACGGAATCCCGTAGTACCACGTGATCACGTTCCAGCCGATCGCACCGACCAGCGCACCGAACACGACGTAGTGGTCGACGATCTCGGGATCGATCGTGCCTTTACCGACGGTCTGCGCGACTTTCAGGTGGAAGATGAAATACGCGATGACGTTGAACGCCGCCGCGAACACGACGGCCTGCTGGGGCTTCAGCACCCCGGTGGACACGACGGTGGCGATCGAGTTCGCCGCGTCGTGAAAGCCGTTCATGAAGTCGAATACGAGCGCGACGAGCACCAGCGTCGCGACCATCCATAGGGCAAGTTGTATCGAATGCATCGTGGTCCGCTCAGGCGTTTTCCAGCACGATGCCTTCGATGATGTTCGCGACGTCCTCGCACTTGTCGGTGATCTCTTCGAGCAGCTCGTAGATCGCCTTCAGCTTGATGAGCGTCTTCACGTCGTCTTCCTCGCGGAACAGCTTCGACATTGCCGCGCGCAGCACGCGATCGGCCTCCGACTCCCATCGGTCGATCTCCTCGCACTGCTTGAGGATCTGCGCCGATTGCTTCATGTCGGACAGCAACCCGACCGCCTGCTGAACGTGCTGGGCCGACTGCGTGACGATGTGCGCGAGCTGGCTCGCTTCCGACGTGACGGCACGTACGTCGTACAGCGACACGGCGGTCGCGACGTCTTCCATCAGGTCGAGGATGTCGTCCATCGTCGTGATCAGCTTGTGGATCTCGTCGCGATCGAGCGGCGTGATGAAAGTCTTGTGCAGAAGATCGATCGCCTCGTGCGTGAGCTTGTCGGCGGCCTTCTCGGCGGTCTGCACGTTTTGCTTGTGAATCTCGGCGTCGGCGAGATTGTCGATCAGCAGTTCGAGCTCGCGGCCACCGGAAACGATGTGCTTCGCGTGCGCGTTGAAGAGTTCAAAGAACTTGCCCTCGGTGGGCATGAATCGACCGAACATGGGATTCCTGAGAGATTGTCAAACTACTGTCACGAAAACGGGCGACATTGTACCGTTATTCGGTCGTGCCGCGACGCGCGCACATGCGCGCGCCGGGATTGGATACAACGTTTGGCGATTTAGGGCTTTACAAACCGGCGTTACTCGCCGTAGAACGTCTGCGCCCCTGCAAAGTTGTCGAACTTCGTGTATTGCCCCAGGAACGTGAGCCGAACGGGGCCGATCGGACCGTTACGCTGCTTGCCGATGATGATCTCGGCGGTGCCCTTGTCGGGGCTGTCCGGGTTGTAAACTTCGTCACGGTAGATGAACAGGATCACGTCCGCGTCCTGTTCGATTGCGCCCGATTCGCGCAAATCCGACATCACCGGACGCTTGTTCGGACGCTGTTCAAGGCCGCGGTTCAGCTGCGACAGCGCGATCACCGGCACATCCAGCTCCTTCGCGAGACTCTTCAGCGATCGCGAGATTTCCGAGATTTCGGTCGCGCGGTTCTCGCCCTGCGACGAACCCGACATCAGCTGCAGGTAGTCGACGATGATCAGGCCGAGCTTGCCGCATTGCCGCGCAAGACGCCGCGCGCGCGAGCGCAATTCCATCGGATTCAGGCCGCCCGTTTCGTCGATGAAGAGCTGCGCCTCGCTCATCTTCTGCACGGCGTGCGTCAGTTTCGGCCAATCCTCGTCCGTCAGGCGGCCTGTCCGCATCCGGTGCTGGTCGAGCCGGCCGATCGAGCCGAGCATACGCATCACGAGCTGGGTGCCCGGCATTTCCATCGAGAACACCGCGACCGGCAGCCCGTACTCGACCGCCACGTATTCGCCGATGTTCATCGAGAACGCCGTCTTACCCATCGACGGACGCCCTGCGACGATGATCAGTTCGCCGCCGTGCATCCCGGACGTCATCCGGTCGAGGTCGACGAAGCCCGTCGGCGTGCCCGTGACGTCGCTCGGGTTCGCCGTGTGGTACAGCGTATCGATGCGCTCGACGACCTGCGTGAGCAGCGGACCGATCTCGAGGAAGCCCTGGTTGCCGCGCGCGCCGTCTTCGGCGATCGAGAACACCTTCGACTCGGCCTCGTCGAGCAGCTGGCGGACTTCCTTGCCCTGCGGGTTGAACGCATCGGCCGAGATTTCGTCGGCGACCGACACGAGCCGGCGCAGCACCGCGCGGTCACGCACGATTTCCGCATAGCGACGGATGTTCGCCGCGCTCGGCGTGTTCTGTGCGAGGGCGTTCAGGTACGCAAGGCCGCCGACGTCGTCGGCCTTGCCGGACGTGGTCAGCGCTTCGTACACGGTCACGACGTCGGCCGGGCGCGTCGACGCGATCAGGCGGCCGATGTGCTCGTAGATGATCCGGTGGTCATAGCGATAGAAGTCGCCCTGCGACAGGAAGTCGGCAATCCGGTCCCAGGCCGCGTTGTCGAGCAACAGGCCGCCGAGCACCGACTGCTCGGCTTCGACCGAATGCGGCGGGACTTTCAGCGATTCGATTTGAGGATCTTGCGGCGCGTTCATGGGTTGGGATTATCGCGAATTACACAGGACGGCGCCATACCGGCCACCAGCGAGCAGGCAATAAAAAAGGCAGGCCCCGGTTGCCCGGGCGCCTGCCCTTGTCCGGACGGCGGAAGCCGCCCGGAAAGCTTGCGTACGCTTACGCGTGGTCGCCGATCACGTTGATCGTGACGTCGACGACGACGTCCGTATGCAGCGCGACCTGGACGTTGTGCTCGCCGATCATCTTCAGCGGGCCTTCCGGCATGCGAACTTGCAGCTTCTCGACTTCGAAACCTGCCTTCTTCAGCAGTTCCGCGACGTCGCCGTTCGTGACCGAGCCGAACAGACGGCCGTCAACGCCCGACTTCTGCGTGACTTCGAACGATTGGCCGTTCAGCTTCTCGCCGACTGCCTGCGATGCTGCCAGCTTTTCAGCGGCGATCTTTTCGAGTTCAGCGCGGCGAACTTCGAATTCGGCGATCGCTTCCTTCGTTGCACGGCGAGCCTTGCGGTTCGGGATCAGGAAGTTGCGAGCGTAACCGTCCTTGACCTTGACGATGTCGCCGAGGTTACCCAGATTGGCGACTTTTTCCAACAGAATGATTTGCATTCGAATTCTCCTTATTGCGTCGCCTGATTACGCCTTGTGCTGATCGGTGTACGGCAGCAGCGCGAGGAAACGCGCACGCTTGATTGCCGTATCCAGCTGACGCTGATAGTGCGCCTTCGTACCCGTCAGACGAGCCGGCGTGATCTTGCCGTTTTCGCCGATGAAGTCCTTCAGCGTATCCGTGTCCTTGTAGTCGATCTGCTCGACGCCTGCAGCCGTGAAACGGCAGAACTTCTTGCGCTTGAAGAGCGGGTTTTGTTGCTGACGACGCTTGTCGAATTTCTTACCAGTCGGGCGGGGCATGATTTCAGTCCTTTCCAATGTCCTGCAATGCTGTGATGTGAAACACCAAGGTTCTCGCGTTGCGGCTTTTCTTTGCCAGGAAGCCCGTGAACAGCGTTTCGACGCCCATTTCACGACTCTCCAGCCTGCCGCTCGCCTCACCGGCCGCCACCGCCTCGATCGTCATTTCGACCTGACGGGGAATGCCTGCTTCGACGACTTCCGTGCGGTGATGCAATGTGGCGCTTGCGATCGGAACACCTGCCGGCGTATATCGCACCGGTGCGCGTTCGACGACGCTCGCCGTCAATTGCAACCTGTTCACGTGAGTGACGCGCTCCTTGATGGCTTAATGAATGACGAACTTAAGCCTGCGCTTCGGTCGGCTGAGCTGCAGCCGCCTTCTTGGCTTCTTCGCGCTGAACTTCCTTCATCATCGGCGACGGGCCGGTTTCGGCCTTCTTCATCTTGACGATGAGGTGGCGCAGCACGGCGTCGTTGAACTTGAACGCGTGTTCGAGTTCGTCGAGCGTCGTCTGGTCGCACTCGATGTTCATGCAGACGTAGTGAGCCTTCGCGAGTTTCTCGATCATGTAGGCCAGTTGGCGACGGCCCCAGTCTTCGACGCGGTGGATCTGACCGCCGTGCGAAGCGATCGTGGTCTTGTAACGCTCGATCATCGCGGGCACTTGCTCGCTTTGATCGGGGTGCACGATGAATACGATTTCGTAATGACGCATTACACACTCCTTGTGGATTAAAGCCACCCGGGCGTCTGAACCGGTGTGGCAAGTGAGAAGCCGAAGATTCTAACCCGGATACGGGGCGCATGCAAGGCCAATCGACAATTCGCGCGCGGATTCGGCCGTGTTTTCAACGACTTGAAGGGGCGAGTCCGGGCAGGCGGGCCGCCCTTCCGTCTCTTTTCCAGTCAGGGTCGAAACAGGAGCACGCGGCGGGCCCGCAGCCCGCCGTCGCGTCGTTACTCGGTGCGCGTGCCGCCGAGCCGAGTGTCGAGTGCGGTCCTGAACGCCGCGAGCGCCGACGGTTCGGCGTCGGTCACGGCCCACCAGGTCATCCCGGCCGCATCCCAGCGGTCGAGCGCATAGCCCTGCGACACCGTCGCGTACGGCGTGCCCGGCCCTTCCCCGGCCGGCCGCACGTAGACGTCGATCACGTGCTGCCGGTAACGGTAGACGAGCACCGCGACGCGACGCCGCCCGACGTAGTCGAGCCGGCCGCCGACCAGCGCGAAGCCGTTGGCCGCGAGATCCTCGACCGGCGGCGAATAGTCGATCCGGCCGTTGAACCACGGCTTGACGGTGTGCCGATCGGTCGAGATCACGTCGATGTCGCGCGCCGACAGGTCGGCCCGCACGTGGCTCGACACGAGCTCGTCGATCGTGCGGTCGGTATCGGCGTGACGCGCCGACAATGCCATCCCGCCCGCCGCGGCAACCGCCACCAGCAGCGCGACACCCCAGCCGAGGCCGGGCAGCGCGGCGACCCGCGGCCCCGTACCGGACGACGCCGGGCGTGCCGACCCGCCTTGATCGGTCAGCCACGAGAACCAGCGACGGCCACGCGGCCGCGGCTGTAACCGCGGTTCGGGCTGCGGCTCCGCCCGCGCCGGCTCGCGCACGGGCGCATCGGCCGCAGCCGCGGCCGGCAGGCTCGCGAGAATGCTGGCCCGCAACGCATCCGGCGCACGGTGATAGTCGGCCTGGCGCACGGCCTGCACCAGCGTGACGATCCGCGCGCGTTCCCGGCGGCACGCTTCGCACCCTTCGACATGCTGCTGGACCCGCAA
>NZ_JAAGPB010000937.1:0-1749 GCF_017104585.1 Burkholderia sp. Ac-20392 | reverse complement strand
GCGCGCTCGAACGCCGGCAACGCGGCCTGCGCGAGCCAGAACAGCGCGGACAGGTTGACCGACAGCGTCCGGTCGAGTGTCGGCTCGTCGATCTGCGTGAACGGTGTCAGCGGAAAATACGCGGCATTGTGGACCACGACATCGAGCCGGCCACCGTCGCGCTCGACCGCCGCGACCAGCGCGCCCAGTTCGTCGCGGCTGGCGGCATCCACCCGATAGGCGCGCGCCTCGCCGCCCGTGCTCGCGAGCGCATCGGCCTGCGCGGCGGCCGCCTCGCCGTTCAGGTCGGCAAGCGCGACGAACGCGTCGGATTCCGCGAAACGGCGTGCGATCGCCGCGCCGATCCCCTGCGCAGCGCCCGTGACGAGCACGACGCGCCCGCTGAAATCCGCACGCAGGCGGCCGCTGCCCGGCACGGCATTCATCGCTGCGCCTCGCCGCCGAGCGGATGCACGGTGTCGTTCAGCACCTGCGCGTGGGCGCCGATCGGGAAGTTCGACAGCGTGCCGAAATCGCCGCCCTGGTAGCCGAAGATCTTGCCGTCGGTCTTGCGCTGCGCGAGGTCGATCAGCACGACGCCGAGCGTCGGCACCACCTTTTCGCGCCACACGAACAGATACAGCTCGTCTGCAATCCTGAAGTAATGGCAGCGATCGACGTCGGCCAGGCCGCCTTCGACACCCTGCAGGCACTGCCACGCGTAGAAGTTCTCGTTCAGGTAGATGTGCTCGTAGCATTCGGTCGGGCTGTAGCGATACATCGTCCGCTTGCCGATCAGCTCGCGCGTGGGCCCGTGCAGCCGCCCCGGCTGCGTGTGGCCGCCGAGCGTGCCGTGCCGGAATTCGGCCTCGACGCCGGTCAGCGGCAGCCCGCGGGCAACTCGCGTAAATGCGTCGATACGCGTATCGGCTTCGGTCGGCAGCACGCCGACGACCGACGTCCATACGCCGTTGTCGAGATCGATCACGAGACTGACCGAGGTCGCGCGGGCGGCCGAATCGATGTAGTCGACGAAGTACAGCCCGTCGCGCAGCCGCGTCACGCGGCACGGCTCGCGGCCGCCCGTGTCGGTCGCCGCGTCACGCCACTGCAGCGCGCCGGGCTCGAACGTATAGACGCGCCACGCACCCGATGCGTCGCCGAGCGCAAGCGTCCGCCCGGCGAGCGCGTCGACGGATGTGAGGATGTTCGCTTCCGGCGCGAAGCCGTCCGCGAGCGCGCCAACCTGAATGAATACCGGATCCTGTCGTTCCACCTGCCGTCTCCCGCGCAGCTTCAGGCCCGGCGGGCCGTGTACGCTGCTCATGTGCACATGGTGCGGGCTGCGCGCGCCGCGCGGTATCGGCCAAAAGGATGAAGGGCGCGCCGCGCCGGAACGCGCTAAAGTGCACGAAATCCGCGCCGCCACCGGCGCGAGGAGCGCACATGCACCGCGTCACCCATTACCGACGGACCGGCGAAGGCATCGAGGCAATCAGCCTCGAATCCGACCGCACATTTCCGCGCCACGCGCACGACGAATTCGGGGTCGGCGTGATCGTCAGCGGCGCGCACCGGTCGTGGAGCGGCCGCGGGCAGGTCGACGCACTGGCCGGCGACGCGATCATGGTCAACCCGGGCGAGATGCACGACGGCTCGCCGATCGAGGCCGGCACGGGCCGGCGCTGGCGGATGCTGTACCTCGCGCCCGCGCTGGTCGCGGGCGTCGCGGCGGAAGAAGGCCTCGGCGGCGTCGAACTAGCGCATCCG
>NZ_JAAGPB010000936.1:0-1650 GCF_017104585.1 Burkholderia sp. Ac-20392 | reverse complement strand
GTGCGCGTGCCCGATGGCCGGCCGCTCGGCGCCGACGAATTCTGTCGCGGCTTTCCGACCGGCGGCGGGCGCAAGCGAGCGGGCGGCATCAACCATCTGCCGGAAACCGAGTTCGACGCGTTTGCCGAGCGATTCGAGGCTGCGTTCAGGCTCGATTGATCGATGCGGCGCTCCGGGATGCGTGCGCCGTGCAGCCTACGCACGGCGCGCGCATCGCGGATGGATCAACCGGTCGCGCCCGCAAGCACGGCCGGCACGTTGTGACCGTAGCAGCGCTCCTCGACGCGCTCTGCGATGCGCCAGCCCGGTGCGGTGCGCACGAACCGGTCGACGTACCACAGCCCGAGAAACATCACCTGCGTGCTGCCGTCCGGCAGCGCGACTTCCATCGGATTGAAGCAGATCGTGCGGCCGCGAGCGGTATCGCCGTCGAGCCGGATCGACAGGTTGCCGACCATGTGCTGGTACTGCGGAAACTGCGGCAGCACGGTGCGCAGCCACGCCTTCACCTCCGGATAACGGCCGGCGATGCCGCCCATCGCGCGATAGTCGATCGCGGCATCCGGTGTGAACACCGCGTCGAGCGCGTCGAAGTCGCGCGTGTCGATCGCGCTCGAATACGCGACGATCAGCTCGCGGATGTCGTGATGGTCGGACAGTGTTTGCAGATCGGGCATCGGCGGCTCCCGGTCACGCGCCGTTGCGCCGGCGCGCCGCATGGAGCGCTTCGGCGCGCTGCTTCACGTCGCGTGCGCACTGGTCGAAGCCCTGTTTCACCCACCCGCCGTGGTTCTGCATGATCGTGTCCGCGTTGACGCCGAGGAACTGGTCGGTCGTGAAATAGCGGCAGCGCTCCGCGCCGGTCGCATCGATGTACTGGTCGCGGCGCGCGGCGTCCTTGTTGTCGTCGGTCGGGCGCTGCTCCCACGACAGCAGGCGTTCGGGTTCGTACGCGACGAGGATCTCGCTGACGGGAATCACGGTCTCCGTGCCCGGGATGCGCACCTGCATGTGCACGAAATCGCCGAGCTTGCCGGTCGTTTCGAAGCCGACGCAGAACGTGTTCCATTCGCCGTAGCGCGGGAAGTCGGTCAGCACTTCCCAGACGACGGAGGCCGGTGCGTCGATGTCGACGGTGATCGAGGTAACGAGATTCGAGGGTTTGGTCATGGCGGTGTATCGGATGAAACCGCGCGTACCCGGGTGGCGGGAAGCGTCGCGGCGGTCGGAAGGAGCCGCGCCGGCATCGGTCGGCGCGTGTGACGGGTGCGGATCGGGACCTGCGGGGCGTTCGCGGCCCGCACGTGCCGCGCAACGCGGCGCACCCGACATCGAGCGTAGGCTCGCGCACGCGGCGAAGAATCGTCGGAATGGACTAAGGCGTTTCACCGGGGCCGCAGGGTGGTGCGATAGCCGTGACGGTCAGCGGCATGGGGGCGCTGGCGTGTCATGCGCGCCGAACGTCGACACCACGCAGCGCAGCCGCGACAATACGTGTCTCTTTCCGCTTTCGTCATCGAGGTGCCCGTGCCTGCCAAGTCGTCTGTTGCTCCCGCGATCGTCTGGTTCCGCGACGATCTGCGCGTGACCGACCAGCCCGCGCTGACGCGCGCGGTGGAATCGGGCCGGCCGCTCGTGTGCGTATTCGTG
>NZ_JAAGPB010000935.1:0-1668 GCF_017104585.1 Burkholderia sp. Ac-20392 | reverse complement strand
TTGCGCGGCGCACGACGAGCCCGGCCGCGTCGAACTGCACCGGCGGCCGGTCGAGCAGCACGCGGCGCGACGGCGCATCGTCCGCGCGATCGGCAAGATCGGCCAGCCAGCATTCGGGCGGATCGAGATAGGTGTCGACGTCCACGTAAATCTCGTCGTTCAGCGTCGCTTCGACGGGCTCGACGTCGATCTGCGCGTCGCCCGGCCCCGGCCACTCGAATGGCCGGGCACTCCACGTCCACGTGCCGTCGTCGGCCTGGCTCGGCTGCCACAGCATCGTGCGGTTGTGCACGTCGTCGAGCCAGCTCGCGATCAGCGTCGTGCGCGTATGGGTCCACGTGCACGCGGATGTCGACGGTTGCGGCGCGAACAGCGTCGTGAGTTCGCGCGACCCGGCGAGAAACGCCTGCTCGCGAATCGCGAGCAGCGAACCACCCGCATGGCGCACGCCGTCGCAATCCCAGTCGAGACGCGGCTCCAGCATGAGCCAGCCTTCCCAGAACCCGACCTCGACATGAGTCGGCACGTCGTAGCGCGCCCACTCGCCCGTGTCGGTCAGCCGGTACGCATGTGCGTCGAAGAAATCGACGCTGCGCCACGCGACGTGGCGGTTGTCGATCGGATCGAACCCCGCACCCGCACTGATGTCGTCGGGTTCGCCTCTGAAGACGACGGGCGCATCGGCGAGCGCCGTGCCGCGCACCCAGCGCCGCGCGTCATACGGATAGCCGGCCGCGGTTGCATGCGCTTCGCCGCGATCCCAGCTCACGTAGACGGTATCGCGGTCGATCCAGCCGACCGTGTGATGCCCCGGCTCGTCGATCGTGAAGCCGTCGTCGACGAAACGGCGTTCGACGAGATCGAATTCGCGCACGACGACCGCGTCGGCGCCGCCCGGCGACAGCGACAGCAGCGCGCGATCGCCGTCCGGATACAGGATCGAGTCCTGCTCGAACACCCACGACTCGCCCTCCTCCGCACCGAGCGCGTCGACGTCGAGCAGCGTTTCCCACGCCGGTTTGCCCGCGCGCCAGTCGTCCCAGCGCGTGCGGCGCCACAGCCCCTTCGGATGGAGATCGTCCTGCCACAGGTCGTAGGCCCAGTCGCGCCAGCGGGTCGGAATCACCGGGCGTTCGCGCGGCAGGTACGCCTTGGCGAGGCGCGCCGTCAGCGCGCGATAGGCGTCGTCGTCACGCAGCGCGGCGCGCGTGCGCGCATTCTGCTCGTCGACCCACGTGCGGGCGCGCTTGCTGTCGAGCGATTCGAGGAAACGGAACGGGTCGGCCCCGGCGGGCCAGCGGAAGGAATCGGACATTGCGGATCGGCGGAATGGCAAACAGCGTGCAAACCGCGATTATGTCCGATTGCGGCATGCGCGATGCCCGCGCATGCCGCAAATCGTGCTCAGGGCTCCAGATGGAGTTCCTGGATCTTGCGCGTGATCGTGTTGCGGCCGATGCCGAGCCGCTCCGCGGCTTCGACCTTGCGGCCGCGCGTGAAGTCGAGCGCCTCGCGGATCACGGCCGCCTCGAAGCGGCGTGCGAGTTCGTCCATCACGTCGGCCGAGTTCTCGCGCAACAGCCGTGCGACTTCGGTACGCAAGCCATGCTCCCAGACCGGATAGCCAGCCGGCGCGCCGCCGTTCGGCGCGGCCGCGACGGGCGCGGA
>NZ_JAAGPB010000934.1:0-1698 GCF_017104585.1 Burkholderia sp. Ac-20392 | reverse complement strand
GGCCCGACGTCGTGTTCGTGGTCGGCGACGGGCTGTCGGCGTTCGCGGCCGCGAAACAGGCACTGCCGTTGCTGCAGGCCGTGCGGCCGCGGCTCGACGTGGACGGCTGGCGGATCGGCCCGGTGGTGGTCGCGACGCAGGCGCGCGTCGCGCTCGGCGACGAGATCGGCGAACTGCTGCGCGCGAAGGTCGTCGCGATGCTGATCGGCGAACGGCCGGGGCTCAGCTCGCCGGACAGCCTCGGCGTGTACCTGACGTGGGCGCCGAAGGTCGGCTGCCACGACGCATTGCGCAACTGCATCTCGAACGTGCGGCCCGAAGGGCTGCCGTACGCGGGGGCCGCGCACAAGCTGCATTACCTGATGACGCATGCGCGCCGGCTCGGGCTGACGGGTGTCGGTCTGAAGGACGACAGCGATGCGTTGCTGCCGCAGGCGGAGGCGGAGCGGATCGGGGCGGATTGAGAAGGGCCGCGCGCGGGCCGCTGCCGGTGAGTGGCGGTGTTCGTGCCGTTCGATCGACCTGCGGCGTGCCTACCTGAACAGCCGCTCGCACAGAAAATCGACGAACACGCGCAGCTTCGGCGACAACTGCCGGCTCGACGGCCACACGATCGAGAATTGCCCCGGCGCGATCCGGTAGTCGTCGAGCACGGTGACGAGTGCGCCGTGTTCGAGCGCGTCGCGCGCGAGGAAGTCGGGCATGTAGCCGATGCCGAGCCCCGAGAGCACGGTGCCGCGCAGTGCTTCCATGTTGTTGCAGGTCAGCGCGGTGCGCAGCTTCAGCGGCGTGCCGTCGTCGGCCGCGAGCGCCCAGTCCTGCAGCTTGCCGGTGGTCGGGAAGCAGTAGCGCACGCATTCGTGCGCTTCGAGATCGCGCGGCGTGCGCGGTGTGCCGGCCTGCGCGAGATACGCGGGCGTCGCGCACAGCACGAACGCGAACGGGCCGAGCCGCCGCGACATCAGGCTCGAATCCGACAGCGGGCCGCTGCGGATCACCGCGTCGAAGCCGCCTTCGACGACATCCACCATCCGGTCGTTGAAATCGAGATCGAGCTCGACGTCCGGGTAGCGTTGCCGGAATTCGGGCAGCACCGGCAGCAGGAACCGGTAGCCGATCACCGGCAGGCTCACGCGCAGCTTGCCGCGCGGGCGCTGCGCCGATGCCGTCACGGTCGCTTCCGCGTCGCGGAAATCCTCGAGGATGCGCTGGCAGCGTTCGTAGAAGTGCCGCCCTTCTTCGGTGAGCGTGACGCGCCGCGTCGTGCGGTTGAACAGCCGCACGCCGAGCGACTGCTCGAGCTTCGCGATCGTCTTGCCGACCGCCGACGCCGAGATGCCGAGCGTGCGGCCGGCCGCGACGAAGCTCAGCGCTTCCGCGGTGCGGACGAAGGCGACGATGCCGGTCAGGTTGTCCATCGAATCGAAGGGCGGGTGTCGACGCGCGTAGTCGAGTGAATTGCGGAATTCTAGTCCGTTATATGCGGAGCTTTGCGTGGTTTTTCGTAGATTGAATCGGATTTATCTTCTGTCGCTCTGGCGGCGCATCCGCGCCGGCTTTTCGAGGATCGATGATGGATCACCCTTTTTCAGCCGCTTCGGACCTGTCGGCACGCCGGCGCGCGTGGGTGCTGGCCGCCGTCTGCATGGCCGCCGTCGCGCTGCCGCTGTCGTTTTCGGGCGGCGCGGTCGCGACGCG
>NZ_JAAGPB010000933.1:0-1668 GCF_017104585.1 Burkholderia sp. Ac-20392 | reverse complement strand
GCGCTCGTCGCGGCGGGCGCGCAGGTCGCGTTCGGCGACGTGCTGGCCGACGAAGGCCGTGCGCTTGCCGCGCAACTCTCGGAAGCCGGCCATGTCGCGCATTTCTTCGCGCTCGACCTCGCCGATCCGGCGAGCGTCACCGCGTTCGTCGCGCAGGGCGCGGCGGCGCTCGGCGGCATCGATGCGCTGATCAACAACGCGGCGATCACGAACTCGGGCGGCAAGCTGTCGACCGAGCTCGACGTGGCGACGTGGGACGCCGTGATGAACGTGAACGTGCGCGGCGTGTGGCTCGTCAGCAATGCGGCGCTGCCGTACCTCGCGCAGTCGGGCCGCGGCGCGATCGTGAACCTCGCATCGGACACCGCGCTGTGGGGCGCGCCGAAGCTGCTCGCGTACGTCGCGAGCAAGGGCGCGGTGATCGCGATGACGCATGCGCAGGCGCGCGAGTTCGGCGCGCACGGCGTGACGGTCAATGCGATCGCGCCGGGGCTGACCGAAGTCGAGGCGACCGCCTACGTGCCGGCCGAGCGCCACGCGTTCTACATGCAGGGCCGCGCGCTCACGCGTGCGCAGGTGCCCGACGACGTGACGGGCCCCGTGCTGTTCCTGCTGTCGGACGGCGCGCGCTTCGTGACGGGTCAACTGCTGCCGGTGAACGGCGGCTTCGTGATGAATTGATTGAATTGAAGTTTTCACTCTGATGAAGGAGAGGACGATGGCGGACGCCGATCTCGAACGCAAGTCGTGGGACCAGCCGGAAGGCGCAAGCTTCAACGACTGGATGGAAGGGCGCGTGGCGCGCTATGCGACGCGACGCTACGACTGGGATGCACTGAAGTTCCAGGCCGACTACGACCCGAAGTACCGCCGTGCGCAGATGCGCTACGTCGGCACGGGCGGCACGGGCGTCGCGAAGGACGTCAACACGGTGCCGGCCGGCGGCTTCACGTTCTCGACGATGGTCATCCCGGCCGGCAACATCGGCCCGAGCCACATCCACATGGACGTCGAGGAAATCTTCTTCGTGCTGCGCGGCAAGATGAAGGTGATCTGCGAGCGTGACGGCGAGACGTGGGAAGCGATCCTCGGCGAGCGCGACCTGATCTCGGTGCCGCCGGGCGTGTATCGCACGGAAATCAACATCGGCGAGGAAGATGCGCTGATGTGCGTGATGCTCGGTTCGCCGAAGCCGGTCACGCCGACGTATCCGCCCGATTCGCCGCTCGCGAAGATCAAGCGCTGAGACGGAGCGGGTGAAGCAATGAGTGTCATCGACAAACGTGAACGCGACCGCACTGCGGCGTTCGCCGCGCTGCTCGGGCAGTTTCCCGAACAGCGTTGCGCGGCCGGCGCAGCGGGCACGATCGGTTATCGCGAGGCCGGCGCGCAGCATGCAGGCCGTGCGCTGCCCGTCGTGCTGCTGCACGGCATCGGCTCGGGCGCCGCATCGTGGGTCCACCAGCTCGACTCGCTCGGCGCATCGCGGCGCGTGCTCGCGTGGGATGCGCCCGGTTATGGCGTGTCGACGCCGGTGCACGGCGCGTCGCCGGCTGCCGCCGATTACGCGGCATCGCTGAACGCGTGGCTCGAGGCGCTCGGCATCGAACGCTGCGTGCTGGTCGGTCATTCGCTTGGCGCGATCATCGCGGGCGGTCTCGCCCGCGA
>NZ_JAAGPB010000932.1:0-1636 GCF_017104585.1 Burkholderia sp. Ac-20392 | reverse complement strand
AATCCCGGACCGGCGGCGCCAGCCTGATGCCGGTGCCCGCCGGCCGGACAAGGAGGTGCAATGCAGAACGCGGAATCGAACCCTGACCCGAAATATCGGCGAGACGAGGCGGCCAAGCGCCCGGCGACAGCGTCGGCGGCGCGCCGCATGCCCGCTGCGGCGAGCGGGCGTCCGTTGACGCCCGAAATGATTGCCGCGAAGACGCCGACCGGCCTGCCGCCGATCGAGCGCGGCACGCATGCGCCCGACAGCGCCGACCCCGTACGGCGAGCAGCCGCCCGGATCCCGACGCTCGACAACGCGAACATGGCGATGACCGACAGCACGGTCGACGTCGACGGCAAGGGCATGGAAGCGGCCGCAGGTGCGTCGAAGTGGCACGACAACGTGATTTATTCGAACGCGTCGCTCGACGAAGCGGTCGAGACGCCCGACGAAGGTCTCGGCGGGATCGAGAGCCGGCCGTCCGGCAACCTGCCGCAGATCGCGACACGGCCGGGCTGGCACGTGCGTCATGTCGGCGCGGTCGACGTCGAGCACGGCGACGGTACGCGCGCCGAGCATGTGATCGTCCTGGAGCGGAACAACTGACTGCGACGCGAGAAGGTACGGCGGCCGGCACGATCGCGCCGGCCGCCGTAACCGTTGGCGGTCCTTATTGCGGGCCGAGTTCCTGCGCGGACGTATCGGCGTCGTTGCCCTGCGCAACCAGCACGTGGATATCGTTCGGCGTCACGTCGCCGACCCCGCCCGACGGGATCGTCAGCAGCAGCCAGTCGGCGTTGTTGTTGATGGTGACCGGCGCGGTCTTGAGGATCGGCGTCTTGCTGCCGGCCGTCGTGACGATTACCTGGTAGCTGCCGCCGTTCAGGTAGATCGAATCCTGCGTCGATGCCGGCACCGCGTTCTGGTAGGCCGCGCCCGCGAGCGTCGGGCTTTGCGTCGTGATGTCGGTGCCGGGCGGGACGACGTACATGTCGACGTTCTGCGCGTTCGGCGACGCGTTGAAGCTGCGCACGCGCGCCTTGTCCGACAGCAGGCCCTTGTCGTACGGATCGTCGATCACGGAGATCAGCGACGTCGTGCTCGGCAGCGCGATCGTCGTGTAGTGATGGCCGTTTGCCGCGCTGAACGATTGCGCGGCGATGGTCGACGTCGTGCCGGAGATGTCGTAGCTCGCGTTCTGCGTGCCCGAGTCGACATCGTGATAGCGCGTCACGCCCTTGTACGCGATACCGCTCTGGTCGAGCTTCGCGTTCAGGTAGTAGTCGAGGTTCGGCCCGGCCGGCACCGCGTTGATGAAGCGCGCCTGCGGCTTCGAGATGCCGAGCTCGGTGCCGACGTCGTTGCCGTCGCCGCCACATGCCGCGAGCACGGAAACGACCGAGCACAGCGCGACCAGCGTTCGTATTGATTTCATGTTGTCCTCTCGTTCAGGGAACCTGCTTGCGATGCGGGATCGCCGCGCGAAGGATCGCGCGGTGCGCAGCGCCGGTTGAGGGAAGGATGCTGTCCGCCGGAGCGGCGGGCGCGTGGATGGCGCAAGCGATGTGCCTGCGTGGCGAAGGGCGGCGGGAAGGCGGGCGGGAAGGCGGGCGGGAAGCGGCGCGGTAAGGCAGTGGGGCGAAGCGCGCAC
>NZ_JAAGPB010000931.1:0-1703 GCF_017104585.1 Burkholderia sp. Ac-20392 | reverse complement strand
TCGCAGGTCGTGCTGTATTCGCGCGTACGCGACGCACGCGCCGCCGCCGCATTGCGCAGGTTTGCCGACAGTCTTGCAATCTCGGCGTAAACTAGCGGATTACGCCGCCCGCAATCTCCAGAAGAATTCCAATGAAGCCCGAAGCCCGCAAGCACCTCCGTGCCAACCTGCTGATGCTCGCCGCCGCCGCGATCTGGGGTTCGGCTTTCGTCGCCCAACGCCTGAGCCTCGACGTGATCGGGCCGTTCCTGTTTACGGGGCTCCGTTTCCTGCTCGGCGCGCTGGTGCTGGTGCCGCTGCTGATGCTGAACACCGCGTCGCGCACGCAACTCGCGGCGATCCGCCGTGAGCCGAAGCTGCTGCTGCCGGGCCTCGCGCTCGGCGGGCTGCTGGCGGTATCGATTTCGCTGCAGCAGATCGGCCTGCAGTACACGCGCATCGCCAACGCGGGCTTCATCAGCTCGCTGTACGTCGTGATCGTGCCGCTGATGGGTGTGTTCGCCCGTCACCGGATCGGCCCGGGCACGTGGTTCGGCGCGCTGCTCGCGGCGATCGGCCTGTATTTCCTCAGCATCAACGAGCACTTCTCGGTGCTGTACGGCGACTGGTTCCAGCTCGCCGGCGCCGTGATCATCGCCGCGCACGTGATGGCCGTCGGCCATTTCGCGAAGCGCCACAATCCGCTCGTGCTCGCGTTCATGCAGTTCGTCGTGTGCGGCGTGGCGTGCCTCGCGGTCGGCCTCGTCATCGAGCCGGTCAGCGGCACGATGCTGCGCAACGCGCTGCCGACGCTGCTGTACGGCGGTCTGCTGTCGGTCGGCGTCGGCTATACGCTGCAGGTCGTCGCGCAACGCGACGCGGCGCCCGCGCACGCGGCCGTGATCTTCAGCATGGAAGGCGTGTTCGCGGCGATCGCCGGCTGGGCCGCGCTCGGCGAAACGCTGACGCTGCGTGCGCTCATCGGCTGCGCGCTGATGCTGGCCGGCCTGCTCGCGTGCCAGCTGCTGCCGAACGGCGACGCCAGGAAAAAGGACGAGGACGCGCTGCCGGCGTGACACGCACCGTCCCTATAATGGCGGTTCGCGTGACTTCCACGCCAACCGCTTCCGACAGGCCAGCTCCGTGACGTCCACTTCCGTCGATCCCGCCGCCGACCTGCTGCGCGAACGCGCAGCGCATTACGCCACCCAGGCGGCGCTGTTCCTGCGCGACCAGGCGCTCTCCACCGCGTCGCACGACCTGCGCAGCCCGCTGAACGCCATGCATAGCTGGGCGTACGTGCTCGAGCGCCAGCTCGCCAACGCCGATCCGAACCTGCAGCGCGCGCTCGCGGGCATCCGCACGGGCATCGACCAGCAGGTCGCGCTGATCGACGACGTGCTCGACGCGCCGCGCGCCGACACGCGCACGCTCGCCCTCAAGCCGCAGCCGTTCGCGCTGCGCGCGCTGCTCGACGACACGATCGCGCTCGTCCGTTTCGCGCTCGCCGACGCACGACAGGTCGCGCTCGATGCGACGCTGCCGGACGGCGAACCGTCGCTGACCGCCGACCGCGAACGCATCGCACAGGCGCTCTGGACGATGCTGACGACCGCGGTCGAAGCCAGCGCCGCCGGCAGCCGCGTGACGTTCGCGTGCGCCCGCGACGGCGTGCAGTTCACGGCACGCGTCACCTGCACCGTCAACGCCGGTGCGCTCGCCGA
>NZ_JAAGPB010000930.1:0-1652 GCF_017104585.1 Burkholderia sp. Ac-20392 | reverse complement strand
AACGCACAGTGACTGCTGATATACTGTACTGATACGGAGCACACGAAGATCTACACCGAGGTATACACTCTTTCCCTACCCGACGCTCTGCCGATCCCGCGGCGGCGGCCGGCCTCGGGCTGACGGTGCGCTCGCAGTACGGGCTGCCCGCGTCGGTGCGCGTGCTCGATGCGGCCTCGTGCGGGCTGCCGGCACTGCCGAGTTTGCCGCTGATTTTGCTGCGGCGCACGTCGTCGGCGACGCCGACCGTCGATCGGCTCGCGCGGATCGTGACGCAGGCGGTGCGGGATGCGACGGAGGGGGCGGGGGTGGCGCTGGCGGCGTGATATCGATCGACACGTAGGCGGTTGGCTGGACAATCGGCCTATTGGAGGAACGGAGCGAAGGTCGTGACAATGGTGGCTCACTCAATGGAGCCCATCATGCAAGTTGCCACTGTCCCCGAAGCCGCGCTCGATCTGCAGCGGCTGCTCGATGCCGCGATCGCGGGCGAACGCGTCGTGATTGCGCAGGACGGCAAACAGTCGGTCCGGCTGGTGCCGCTTGAACCCATCCATCGGTTCGGCGCCCTCAAGGGGCAGATATGGATGGCCGACGACTTCGATGCGCCCCTCTCTGCCGAAGAGTTGGCCGAGTTCGAAGGGAAGTAATGCGGTTGCTGGTCGATACACACATCTTCCTGTGGATGTGGGGTGATGATCCGAAACTGAGCGTGCGTGCGCGTAGGCTGATCACCTGCGCCGATGCCGTGTTCGTCAGCAGCGCGAGCATCTGGGAGATGGCGATCAAAGCCGGGAAGGGAAAGCTGGACGTCGACGTGGATCTGCTCGTCGGTGAGATCAAGACGAGCAAGTATCGCGAGCTACCGGTCAGGGCTACGCACGGCGCTGCCGTGCGC
Source organism: Burkholderia sp. Ac-20392 (assembly GCF_017104585.1). Lineage (NCBI taxonomy): Bacteria > Pseudomonadati > Pseudomonadota > Betaproteobacteria > Burkholderiales > Burkholderiaceae > Burkholderia > Burkholderia sp. Ac-20392. The sequence continues at coordinate 754 of NZ_JAAGPB010000930.1, read as the reverse complement.
CATCTGCCACATCATCATGGCGACCCGTTCGACCGGTTGCTCGTCGCGCAAGCGTGGTGTGAACCGCTGCTGCTCGTCACGGCAGACAGCCACCTCGCGCAGTATGGCGCGTCTCGAATCCTGACAGTCTGAAAGAGTTTCGGAAGCGAAATCCTATGCGGCCGCAACAGCTTGCGTGGACGTTTCCAGCTCCGCACAAATGGCCGCCAGCCGCTCCCTCAACCCTTCACTCGCCGGCACGAACGGCAGTCGCAAACCGTCCTCGCACCACCCTTGCGCGGCCAGCACGGCCTTCACCGGCGCCGGGTTCGGCTCCGCGAACAGCGCCGCGACGAGCGGCTGCAGCGCGACCGACAGGCGCCGCGCATCGGCGAGCCGGCCGTCGCGCAGCAGCGCGTGGATGCGCACATGCCATTCGGGCAGCACGTGCGCGCTGCTAGCGATCGCGCCGTGCGCACCGGCGCACATCGCCGCGAAGTTCTGGTTGTCGTCGCCGGACAGGATCGCGAGCGGCGTGTCGTGCACGAGCCGGCTCATCCGGTCGAGTGTCCCCCCGCATTCCTTGATGCCCGCAACCCGCGGGTCGCGCGCGAGCGCCTGCAGTGTCTCCAGTTCGACGTTCACACCGGTGCGGTACGGGATGTTGTAGACGAGCACCGGCAGGTCGGCCGCATCGACGATTGCCTCGACGTGGCGGCGGATGCCTTCCTGGGTCGGCCGCACGTAGACGGGCGGCGTGACGAGCAGCCCGTCA
>NZ_JAAGPB010000929.1:0-237 GCF_017104585.1 Burkholderia sp. Ac-20392 | reverse complement strand
AATTAAAAAAAAAAAAAATATGAACGTACGCATGTTACCATGGCCTACATCATACATGATCGCCAACTATCTCAATGTGTTCATTCGCATGCCCAATTTTGTGTTGTCAATGCATTCTTACCGTCAGTTGCTGACTCTCACATTCTGTGCTCCGTCCTAGACAGTAATCAATGAGTATCATCCACTGCGTCTGCCTTCACACACGACTCTATCACCCACCGGTGTGCACTCTTGTCT
>NZ_JAAGPB010000928.1:0-1605 GCF_017104585.1 Burkholderia sp. Ac-20392 | reverse complement strand
CCGTCGGGCCCGACCGTCACGCCGAGCGGTGCGTTGCCGTTGTCGGCGCGGGCGGGCGGTAGCGGAAACCAGTGCACCGGCGTGCGTGTCGGCGGGACGGCGGGCGCGGCAGTCGCAGGCGCGTCGAGCGAATACGGCACCGGCTCGCCCGCGCCGTTGAAGATGCGCACGTCGCCGAGATCGTCGCGCCGGCTCGCCGCATAAACGGGCTGCGGCACGGTGAGCTGGTAATACGCGGCAGCGCCGTCGAGGTCGAGCGAGAAGCGCTGCGCGGCGTGCCCGGCCCCCGACGTGCCGTCGGCCGCCGCGAACGACGCGAGCAGGCTCAGTCCGAGCAGGGCGGCGAGTCGTTTCATGCTTTGTCGTCCTGCTGCGCCGCAGCCTTCGGCGGCAGCGGCGAGAAATACCCGATCAACAGCAGCAGCACGCCGATGCCGATGAACGACACGATGCGCTCGATGCCGGTCACGTGCGACAGGTCGAACAGGAACAGCTTGACGACCGTGAGCGCGAGCAGCGCGGCGCCGACGAACCACAGCGGACGCAGCCCGCGGCGCGTCGCCCAGATCGTGATGGCAAGCGCGCAGAGCGTCCAGTACACGGACACCGACGCCTGCACGAGCGTCGATTCTGCCATCGCGCCGAGTTCGTACGGCACGCCGGCCCAGTGATGCAGCGTGCGCAGCAGGATCGCGTTCAGCCACAGGAATGCGGTCGCCCCGGCCGCACTCAGCAGCTCGACGCGATATTTGCCGTACGACCAGCCGAGCTTGCGTGCGCGCACGAACCACGACGCGGCGAGTGCGTAGACCACCGCGAGCACGAGGTCGAGCGGGTTGAAGAGCGGCACGCGCGCCCAGCTTCCGCCGTCCTGCGTGAAGTTCGCGTAGAAAGTCCACACCCACATCACGACGATCAGCGGCAGCGACGCAAGCGCACACACGCGGGCGATGCCGTCGCGACGCGTCAGCCACATGCCGGCGAACGCGAACAGGCTCCAGCCGACCATGAACACCTGCTGGATGCCGAACGACGACAGCACGGTGTCGATGTCGTAGGCCAGGTGGAAGCGCTGATGCAGCGTGCGCAGCATCAGCGCGTTGAACCACAGGAACACGGTCGCGATCGCAGCGTAGTCGACGACGCGCGGATGCCACGCAATACCGAGCGTCTTCAGTCGGCGCAGCCACACGGCGAACGCGACGAACACCAGGAACTGCGCGATGTCGAGCGGGTTGAGCAGCGGCAGCCAGAAGAGCGGCGCCGCGTTGCCGTCGCTGATCACGCTGGCGATGCTCCACAGCCACAGCAGCGCGGCGAGCGGCGCCGCGCCCCACACCTGGTACGCACGCGGGAACGCCGCGACGGGCCAGCGTAGCCGCGAGCCTGGGCCCGACACCAGCAGGAGCAGCGCACCGAAGCCATAGGCCCACGCGCTCCAGCTCCACGCACCCTCGGGCACGTACGCGCGCAGGCGCCAGAAGCCTTCGAGCGACAGCAGCCCGCACACGGTCCAGAACATCAGCGTATGCAGCGGCGCGATGATGCCTGCCGGGACGGATTGCGCGACACCCGGCGCCGAGCGTTGCGCGGCATCGGCGCCTA
>NZ_JAAGPB010000927.1:0-1640 GCF_017104585.1 Burkholderia sp. Ac-20392 | reverse complement strand
ACGATGCGCGATTCGCCGGCTCGACGTCCGCGCCCAGGTTCAGGCGGTAGCCTGTCGCGTACGCCGCATGCACGGTCCAGCCGAGGCCCGCCGCTTTCAGCCGGCTGCGCAGTCGGCTCACGTACATGTCGACCGTGCGGGTCTGCGTGGACGCTTCCGCGCCCCACACGAGCCGCAACAGATCCTGTCGCTGCACGACGGTGCCGGGATGCTCGGCCAGATGCCAGAGAATGTCGAACTCCTTCGCGCTGAATGCGTGCGACGCGCTGCCGTCGGACACGGTCAGCGTCGCGCGCGACAACACGCAGCCGCCGAGCTGCATGCGCCCGCTGTCGACCGACAGCGCCGCGAAGCGCCGCAACAACGCGCGCACGCGTGCGAGCAGCGTCTGCTTCTCGAGCGGCTTGATCAGGAAATCGTCCGCGCCGGCGTCGAGAATCTTCACGATGTCTTCTTCGTCCGAATGCACGGTCTGGAAGATCACCGGGACGATCGAGCGCGCGCGGCTACGCACCCACCCGAGCAGCCGCTCGCCCGTCATCCCGGGCAGGTCCCAGTCGAGCACCAGCAGATCGGCCCAGCTGTCGCCGAGGAAGCGACGCGCGTCGAGCCCGTCGCCGAACGCCTCGACGCGGTAGCCCTCGGCCTTGAGCCAGGTGACGAGCAGCGTGCGCTGCACCGGATCGTCCTCGACGACCACGATCTGCTTGGGCTGCTGCACGGTGCGCTGCATGTTCGGTTCGGACATCGCGGAAATAGGGTTGGTCAAGCGAAAAGGAAAGGATGCCGGCGCTCAGCCGTCGGGCGTGACGCTCGCGCGCCAGCGCGCGATGCCGTCCGGCACGGCCGAAGCTGCCGCGCCTGCCGGCGTGGGCATCGGCAGGCGCATCACGAACGCCGTGCCGACGCCGCGATTCGATTCGGCGTACAGCGTGCCCGCATGCGCGGCGGCGACCTGCGCGGCGAGCTGCAGCCCGAGGCCGAAGCCCATCGAGCCACGCTTCGCGAGCGGCGCGAAATCGGTGATGCGCCCATCCGTGGCGAGGCCCGGCAGGCCGCCGGCCCAATCGCGGATCGTCACTTCCGCGTGCGCGTCACGCACGTGCAACCGGATCTCGACGCGCGCGCCCTGCCGCGACGCCTGCACCGCATTGTCGATCAGGTTCTGCAGCGCACGGGCGACGAATACGCGCGCGCCGCGCAACCACAGCGGTACGGCGTCGTCGAGCCAGAGCTGCAACGCGACGCCGCGATAGACGGCGCCCACTTCGAGCTTCGGCACGAGCTCGCGCAGCATCGTGCGCAGGTCGAAGCGTATGAAATGGCGCTGGCGGAGATCGTCCGCCGCCGACGCGACGAGGTAGTCCTGGCCGAGCAGCAACGCGTGCCGCGCGAGTTGCGCGATCCGTTCGAGGCCGCCGCACGCGGCGAACGCTTCGGGATCGGCGTCGTGCAACTGGGTCAGCGCGAGTATCGAATTCTGCGGCGAACGCAGGTCATGCGCCAGAAAGCGCAGCGACGCGACGCGCTCGTCGAGCGCGCGGCGCAGCGGCGTGATGTCGGCGACCGTGACCGTCGCCGCGATCGCCGGATCGTGCTCGACCGGCTGCAGCGTCAGCCACAGGATCGCGTCGTCGGTG
>NZ_JAAGPB010000091.1:0-22565 GCF_017104585.1 Burkholderia sp. Ac-20392 | reverse complement strand
CAGGCGGCGGCTTCGACGAGATGGACGACGATATCCCGTTCTGATTTCCCGTATCTAAAAAGTGTAAAGATAGAACCCCGCCTTTGAGCGGGGTTTTTTTATCTATCTAGGACCTACGGCCTTTAGCGACCCGCAACATCGAACGGAGGGGTACCGCGGCTGATTTCTATTTTTCTTGTAAGCAATTTTGTAAACATTGGCAATTCGTGGTGCCGCTAGAGTGGCACCGATGCACTTTTGCTTGGAAAAACCGTAAACATCTACTACTGTCCTTCCAACACTCGGCCGGGAGAAATCCGTGGCAAACCGGTTCTACGTGGTAACCGTCCGGCATCCAGAAGGCGAGCGTCTGCCAATCTTGCTCGATGCAGATCGACAACCAATCGTCTGGATCAATCTCTATATCATCCGCACGTTGCGCCCTAGGCTGTCCTTCAATAGCCTGCTCAAGTGTGTCAGAATATTAGGATACCTATTTGAATGGGCGGCACGGCAAAAGAGCTTTTCGTTGCGTACACGCCTTACATCTGGAAATGGTTTAACTCATGCCGAAATTGAAGGGAGCTTGTATCCGTGGTTGCGGAAGAACTTTCGCTCAAACAGAAAGGTTCGGACGCTGGTAGTCCGGTCTGGATCCGTCGACTATCGGCTCGATGTCGTGTGGGAATTTATCGAGTGGCATATGCAGGCCGCAATAACACGTTTGCCAATCGGAAGCGGCGAGATCGGGGAGGTAGAGGCAAAGTTGAAAGCTTGCAAGCACGCGTTCGAGAATCTCTCGCGTGGTAGGCACCACTCACCGGTGCACGCTAGGGCGCTTTCGAATGTGGAGCTGAAGCGGCTCCTGAGCATCTGTCAACCTGGCAGCTTGGAAAATCCGTGGAAGAAACCCTATCAGGAGCGAAACTGGCTCATCATCCGCCTGATGGTGATGCTAGGTGTACGCAGAGGCGAACTTCTGAAGGTACGAGTTTCGGACTGTCACTTGTCCCGTAGTATTCCGGAGATCCGAATAGAGCGTTCGCCGGATGACGTGCGCGATCCACGCATCAACGAACCACAGGTCAAGACAGAGTCGCGCCAGCTTCCATGTGATCGGCAGTTGGCCAGTGATCTGAACCAGTTTATTGTCAGAACTAGGGTAAAAATTCCTCGCGCAGACAGGACGCCCTATCTCTTTCAGAGCCGGACCGGCCAGCCGATGAGTCTAAACCGGGTCAATGGCATCCTCGAACAGATTGGTAAAAGGCACCCTGAATTCGCAGACCTTCATCCGCACTGTCTGAGAAGTACTTGCGCTACGGGTTTCAGGGAGATGGCACTGAAAAGAGGCCTGGAAGAAGCGCAGGTTGAGAAGGACATGATGTATTTCTTCGGCTGGCGTTCGGAAGGTTCTATTGCTCCCTATGTGGACGATGCGATCAGAGGAGAGGCTGCCGAAATCGGATTGATCTACCAGGTGCAGTTGTTTGGCCCATCAAGCCGGCTTGGTGACAGCCGTGACTAATGACGACCTAAACCAGCTGATGGGTGATCAGATTCGGTTGTATGGATTGCAGCCGCTGGCACAGTTCGTCGTGGACCGCGACGGGCGAAAGATGGACCTTCGCGGTCCCGTTTGGAAATTCAACAAAGCGACTGAGCACTCACAAGTCGATTGGTCCAAGTTCGTGAACGGAAATCCCGTCGTCGAATACTCCTTGCGTAGGTGGGTTGAGCTCATTTTGACTCAACGGTCTGCTGCGGCATCTTACTCGGCCCTAATGCAAGTCGTTATTGCTTTAACGGGACTGGTCTCGGAGCGGAGTGGTGCACCAGATTCGCTAGAAGATACTTGGATAAAAATGAAGAACATCCGAGATCCTTCGAAGCTGAGCGAGGCGCTAAGGAGATTGATCGGTAAATCTGTACAAGTGTTACGGGACCGAAAACAGCTGGACTATTTATATCTTGTCCGACAGTGGTACGAGTGGTCTGCAGCTTCTTTGGGATGTTTGGGTTTCGATGACGAGTACGTGCTTGAGTTGAATCTGATCGACATCCCCGGCCGGCCGTCAGGCGTCGCCGTGGACCTTGAGGGCGACGACGATGGCCCTCTGTGGGACGTGGAACTTGCGGTGCTGCGAAATGCTCTCGTAACCGACAAGTCAAGGGAGCGCCGGCATGTAATGCAACGAGCGGCTATTGCACTCTGTCTCGCATATGGTCGCAATCCCGCTAACTATTGCCTGCTACGTGAAGACGATTTCAGAAATGCGCTTCATGGCTTCGATGTTCCTGGCCATTGGGTGCTCTCTGTACCACGAATCAAGAAGCCGGGGTGCGGTGCGCGGGGAGCCTTCATTGAAGAGCGCGTCGACAAGCAACCGAGGTCCTAGCGACTTTATTAGCCGCTACCTCGGGCGGGAAGGCGATGCGTCAAAGGAGAAAACCGATGACTCAACGCCAGCCGCTTGGAAAGTTCTGCTGTCAAAGCTAGGGATCAACTCTTCGGACGAATTTGAAGAACTGGTTGTCGCTTTCGTTTGCGACGGAAGGCACGACGCAAAGGCGATTGAGACCATCGTCCAAGGCTACCAACACAACGAGAATCGCACCGAATCTAGAAATCTCGCGTATGCATTCACTGAACGTTTCAATTGGGACGTCACAGACTGCGACGACGATCTCGTAGCTGATGCGGTCAAGCTCATCGACAGAGTCGCTGACCTTGATGCCTACACTGTCACGGCGCTCGGAAAACAGATGGCCGATCTACCTGGCGGTGCCAAACTTGAAGAAGATTTGATTGATGGTTGGTTGGCTCACTTCGCGACTATCGCCGACAAGACCGAATTCGGGGGATCACCGTTCCATCAACCGCTACACCCAAAACTTAAGGCAGCAGTCGACAATGCGCGCGATGCTCGAATTCACAGTGCGACCGTCGTCGATGCCATCAAGCACCTTCTTGAGAACAGCGGTTGGGGCCATCGGGAAGAAGCGGCGATGAGAGCCGCTACGATCGACGATTTCGAGACTGCGATGCGGACGTTGGAAGGTCTTGACTTCAAGCTTTTCGTACTTAAAAGCTTGGACATTCTCGAGCAAAACGAAATGTACGAGAAGCACTTCGGCCAGGCTGGGATGAATTTCTTGGAAGCATGCCGGCGCATCGCCAGAGCCGAGAAAGAGAACCGATTCGGACGGTTGTTGCGAACGTTGTTCGCAGAGAGCAAAGTTCCAGCGCTTTTGGCCGAGGGTGGAATTGAAGCCAAGCCCCAGGTGTAGACAGCGGTCGACTGCAATGCAGTGGTTACCAGAGCGACTGTCCCCGGATCTCTAAGGGGCAGCCAACCTCCATCGAGAGCACGGACCTGCGGCGACATCGCCTTCGACTGTACGAGCGTCAGCTTCCGGGCGCCCAAACCAGTACTGCCGATGTCGGGTATGGGTCGGGTACTGCCCTTCACGTCGGACGGGATTCGGAGTCGGCAACAGACGTTGGCCCACGCCTTCACATGGACGTTTGAACGTTGGCTTCGCCCGGACAACGGACCTTTGCCCATGGATCATGTCGTTCGGCTTGTCGACGTCCCCATGCAGCCAACGCTCGTTGCCTACAGTGCGCCCGAGCTATTTGGGAAGGTGGGAGTGCGCGGCGTGGTCGGAACGCTGGGCCGCGAACCACGCATGAACAGCGGCAATCACGTTCGGGTCGTTGCTTGCGTATGTGAGGCTCGCTCCGGAGGGTAGGCTCCTGTATTCAACGTGAAGCTTCTTGCCCGCCCTTGTCAGGGTGGCGAGCCCTGCCATATCGTGGCCATGAATTGCCGCAGGATCGGCGAAGTCGCCGCGGCGGAAACGTTGAGCTTCGATTGCCAGATGAGAGCGAATAAGCGCAACCTGTCTGGCGTCGTGTTTGTCGTTCGCCGTGATTGTCTCAATCCCGCCGCTTCCGGTATCGTCGAAAAAATGACTGGTCCGCGCCAGATCAAATGGCATCACAGCTGCACCCTAGCGGGCCACCGCCCGGTGCGACGTCATGTCGTGGTTCGACATCATGTCCTCGTGCGACGAGGTCTGCTCCGGCTCCCCAGCAACCGCGATCGACACACCGATCAGCGCGCTTGCCGCCGCTGTCATGATTTTTTTCATTGCGTCGGTCCTCCCTGGAAGCCGTGAAAGCTGATGCAAGCTTCCCATCGATTGTCGCGTTCGGGTCGATCACGGCCCTCGATGAGGTGGCGTCCAAGCAATCTCGGACCTGATCTGACTCTGACCGAGAGGTCAGGTCTAGACCTACACAGATTAAGCATCAGGCTCTTGCGTACGTTGATTCGTTCTAGTTGGCTGCGCGTATTCGGACATCTTTGCCATAAACAGTGGCACAAGGTCGTTCCGCTCTGCGAGCGCAATGAGCTGCCCTGCGGCCACCAGGCCTAGTACGCCGGCGACACCAAGAGCAGTCCTGATATCTTCGTCCGGATAGTTTCCCTCAACACGACCTGGCTTGTGGCGGCGGCTTACTTGTAGGAAGCCCGTATGCGTGAAGTCGTTCATTTGTGTCCACGCCGATAGCTTGAAACCCGACAGGACGCCGTCTGGTGTTCCTGCCGCCGTCTCGTACTCCGTGATAAGCGTGCCGAACGTCTTGTTCAACCGCCCCTTCTTGAACGTGGCTAGCTCCGAATCTGTTGCGCAGAAGTAGAGCCAGAGGCCGCGGACTAGCGATTCGGAAAGTACTCTCAGCAGCGCTAACATTGAGCCGTGGAGCTGCGAAGAATGAAGGAGCGCGATTGCGGCCTGATGTTCGAGTGTGACGTCAAGGCACCCGATGGCGAGTTGAGATCGCTCGTCCACTGGAAGGGTGAGTCCCGCCGTGTGTTCGTCAATCCAGCGGACCAGATTTAACAGTGCTGCGTATTCCGAGTCAGTTTGCATGGGTTACCGAGCAGAAGGAAGAGAACAACTTTGGCGAAACCAGAGGATTCGTGCACCACGATGCAGACGATCGCGGCGTCGAGCTAGATCATTTCCGTGAGGCGACCCAGCAGGATCACGGACGTGTGGAGCGCGCATGGTTGTCTGGAGCCGTTGACCGGACGACAGGCCCAGCCCTACCGATTACCCACAATTGCTTATAACGTAATGGGGTTACAAAAAAATCTAAGGGGTGTTAATCCGTCCGCCATAAGGAAGATACTGAAGTTGCCCCCATTGCGGAGACCGTGCGATGCTGTCGAGCCAATCTAGTGCCGCATAACCGTGGAGCGTTACAATCGCAATCTCCATCGGCTCAGACACTTCGTTTAGCTTACTTGCTTGCCCAAGGCGACACTCCCACGCAATTAAGTTGAGACCATATAGCAATGAGAATATGTCTACGTGCTCTTGCCTCCCTAGTTGACTCCGGGTTGCAATTCTCAAGACATCACGAACCTCAAAATTTGTCGGATGACTCTTTCTCAAGACTTCGGCGCTACTTCCTGCAGAGATATCCATGGCATTCATCTCGACGAAATTTCCACGAATTTTCATCGTTGAGTTTTTTGAGAAAAATAAATCGAGAGTAGGATAATTGTGGCACCAACTATCGTCTGTCCATCAGGGGTGTCGTGGCAAATTATCGTTGCCAGAGCAATTCCATACACAGGTTCTAGATAAGTAAACATGCTGGCGGTCTGCGCGCTAACAAGTTTCATCCCAGAAATGAAAATTGTATGGGCAAATGCAGTGCAAATAAAGCCGATCGTAAGAATTTGGAAAATTCCAATCGAAGTTTCTGGAAGCATCGATATATTGATGAACGGAAGAAGTGCGAGTGTGGCGCCGAAGTTCTGGTAGGCTGCAATTTTTATCGGGTGATCTCGTTCGACGAGAATTTTGTTAATTATCTGAGCTATTGCGAATGAAAATCCAGATCCTATTCCCCATAGGGCGCCGACAATTTTTGATTGATCAATGGAGCTCGGATTAATAATCAAGATCAAGCCGACGCTAAAAGCTGCGATGGAAAGAAAATCTTGAATCAGAAGTCGAGATTTATTAACGAGAGGGGCGAGAAGGATAACGAAGATCGGTGAGCTTGAGAAAGACAAGAGCCCTATCGACACCCCGGACAAGCGAATTGAATAGAAGAAGCTGTACCAATGGAACCCTAGGAGGAGCCCGATAGCAGCATAAGGAATTTGTTTCTGGCGGGGGACGCGCAGATCTATACGGCTCATGCGTGCGACAAAGAACAGGGCTAGAGCTGCTAAGCCGGCCCTGGCTTCAACAAGCATGCGAACATCAATTGTGGAGATGCGCCCGATAACTCCGGAAAGCCCAAAGAGCAACGTCGCGAGGTGAAGTTTAAAAATTGAGACTTGGGTTTCCAGGGGGCGGCCCGAGGCACGTGCTCCGTCAGCTTTATACATATGCCGTCCAGGTGATATATCGAGGAGTCAAGTTCTCGGCCACTTCTTCCACGTTCAGCAGCATAAAGATCGGCGATTCGAGCTTTTTTGAAGTGTGTCGACTCACCACGGCTCGCATCGCCGATCTGGTATATTCTTAACGATTAGAACAAATTTTTCCGAAGTGGGAATCGCTCATTCATCACGCGCCGACCGATATAGAATTGCTGCATCTTCTCACAATGATCGATAAGATCTTCGCGCTTGGTCAATTTTGCGACGGCGTTGAGGTTCTTGTAAATGTCGCTCACTGGTGACTCAAATCGCAACTGAATTTCTGACAAGTTAACCATGATTTTCTCTGCGTCCTCCTTGTCATGAAAGCGCTCGGAGAGCAGCAAGAGGTAATCCTCAAGATCTTCCTGCTCGAGACGTGTCCGAGCGACCAATGCCGGCTCGACCGTTTCGTCGTGAATGGACGGATCCTTGAAGATCAGAGAATAGTGGGGGTCGGGGATGTCAGTATATTGGAAATCGAGACTCAGAATGCGCCGATTATCTGATGCGAGATTTAGTGCGCTGTGTGGCACGGTGGATTCCAAGATCCAGATGTCGCCTTTTCGCATTCTGAATACACCGAATTTTTCCTCGGTATGGTATGAGTCGAGGCACGTTTCAAGCGGAATCAAGATCCGGACATAGCGATCCTTTTCTTCAGACAACTCAAGAAAATCAGTGTGCGGAACGACTAGTCCATCGATCAAATTGCGAACTCGGGCCATACGCATATGCTCAACATCGAAATAGTCTTCGATAATTTTGCTAAGATACGATGTGGCAGTTCCCACTTGTGTTCGCACTGCAGGGTGATCGTAATCGGAATACGTCGTATCAGTCCATTCGCCAGTTCGATTCCACAGCGAATGATTGATCCATGTTCCGGAGCTAAATTCATCGTACTGCTCTTTGATAATCGGTAGTTCCGAGAGGGTTTTGAGATCTTGCCTCAGCAATTCGTTGTCGAAATTGATACGACCAACCAAGCGCGTTTGCGTTACCATTGCTAAATTCTCCGATTATAGAAATCCAAAACAATGTTTCCGTAATGAACTAACTCACTGCAACTGGCAGGTGTCGATCTAGGTCTCTGACTTAGTATTTGAATCATCTCCCGAGCGCTGTAGTTACTCAGGCCCTTCGCTAGACGACGACCATTCGGATCCGCAATTTCAATCATCTCGTTGCGCCCGAAGTCTCCTTCCACACGTAATACGCCGGGCGGGAGAATGCTTTTACCCGACGATTCGACTGCTTCCACTGCTTGCTCATCGAGGACAAGAACACCTCGTGTGATGAGGTGGCCCGCGAGCCATTGCTTGTGACCGATCAAACGGGCCGTCCCTGGAAACAGCTCTGTACCGGCCGCTTTCCCCGATTGAATTTGAAGGAGTACGTTCTCGATTCGGCCGGACGCAATCGTTGTGACGCCGCCCGATAACGCGAACATCTTTGCGGCCTTCGCCTTGGAAAGCATGCCTCCGCGCCCCAATGCTCCTGCCCCACCGGCGATCTCGAGCAAGCTAGCGTCGTCGACTGAGATTCGATCGATCAACTTCGCGTCAGGGTTATGGCGAGGGTCACTGGTGAACAAGCCCTTTTGGTCCGTGAGGATGACAAGTCGATCGGCTGCAATCATGTTTGCCACTAGCGCCGCAAGTAGATCGTTATCGCCGAATCGAATCTCCTCAGTGCTAACGGTGTCGTTTTCGTTAATGACAGGAACCGCCTTCAAGCGCATCAACGTCTGAAGCGTGGCCTGGATATTCAAAAATCTTTGCTTTTCGGCGAAGTCTTCATGGGTGAGCAGCACTTGCGCAGCACAGATTCCGTGGCGACGAAAGCGTGTCTCATATGCCTCCATCAATCCCATTTGTCCGATTGCTGCCGCGGCCTGCAGTCGCGAAATTTCGTCCGGCCGGCTTCGCCAGCCAAGCCTAGACATGCCTTCCGCGACGGCACCGGACGACACCAAAACTACATCGATCCCAATGCGTTGCAACTGAAATAGTTGTTCAACCCAGCCATCCAGCGCCGAACAATCTAATCCTCTGCCGTTGTCCGTGATCAACGAACTTCCGATCTTGATCACCCATCGTTTGATTTTAGCTATACGAATAGGATTGCTAATCGATACAGATTCGTTGATATCCATGAGGAATCTTCGTTTTTTGAGTTTTGTGCGGGAAGAGCCGTCGGCTAGCGGCCGGCGGTTTGTTGATCTATCTTCGCAGGAACAACCGCAACCTTTTTGCGAGAGAGTACGAATTCGAAGATCACGCCCGCCACCAGTCCCCAAAGCGCTGAACCTAAGCCGAGGAAGGACATGCCGGATACCGTTACGACAAAAGTGATAACGGACGACTCACGCTGGGACTCTTTCGCCAAGGACGCGGACAAGCTCGATACCAGCGTGCCAAGCAACGCGAGACCTGCGAGCGTTGCGGTCAAGCCAGCGGGAAACAGCGCGAACAACGCGACGATCGACGCACCAAAAGTTCCGATACAGAGATACCCAATCCCGCAGACCACTCCAGAGATGTACCGGCGCTTTGAATCTTCGTGGCATTCTGAACTTGCGCACATTGCACCAACAATCGCAGCAGGGTTGATCCCAGAGTTTCCAAAGAATGCAAGTGGGATCGACATAACTCCACTTGCTCCAACTACCGACCGCGGAGAAATGTCATATCCTGCGTTGCGGAGGATATGGATTGACGTCGCGTACTGAGTAAGTGCGAGCAGAAGAAGAGGGAGCCCCAAGCCGATCAGCGATGCCGCCGAGAACGTGGGCCACGTGAAGGTCGGCTTTACAATGCTGAGTTCAACAGAATGTGAGCCTATTCCGCTACTGGGCAAAGCGACGACAATGCCAATGAGCAACGCGAGAGCCACCGCATAGCGCGGAATGAAGCGTCGACAGACGACATAAGCCACTACAACCGGTAGCACGACGGTCGGAGTTGCCTGAAGAGACAGGAAGATCTTTGCGCAGAACTCAAAAAGCACGCCGGCAATCATTGCGGAAAGCAAGTGTGCGGGAAGATGCGTGATGAGTTTCGTAAATAGGCCAGACAGTCCCAAAAACGTCACGATGACCATTACGACAACATAGCACCCAATGACGTCACTGAACGGATAGTGAGCCAATGCGGTGATCAGCAACGCGACGCCAGGTGTCGACCATGCTCCGATAACAGGCATTCGATGTCGGATACTGAGCCACAGGCCTAGCGCGCCAGCACCAATCGAAACTGCCCAGATCCAGGTCGATAGCAGTTCCTGGGACAAATGTCCGGCTTGAGCTGCTTGAACGACGATCACAACCGGTCCAGTATACGTTGCCATCAGGGCGATAAGCCCAGCTATCGCAGCCGAAACGGAGAAATCAGCTCGAATCTTCGAAAACATTAGATGCAATCCCGGTTGTGTACGCATCAGTTCCAAACGAGGCGGATCTGCCGGTCCAGATTGCTTGGCAGTAGCGCTCGGTCACGACGCACGATTCAATCGCGTCACTTGGAGATTTTTGCGTATACGTACAGGTCTGTCTAGTTGTTTCGACTGGAGAATGATATTGCGTTCGTAACTTCGGCGACTAATTGCGTCTAGGATTGGTGTGAGCGCGCGCTGAAGGGAGGCGACAATCGCCTCCCTCGAAAGAATCAACTAATGGTCGAGCGACTCTGTGAGGAGAGTCTAGATTGGCTTAACGATGTGCTTGGCGACGTCCCATGCCTCCATCGCTGCATGACTATTGCCATAGACCTGCGCCGCTACGATCGCTCCGTCGAGCAGAATCATGAGCTTGTTCGCATCGCCAGTGGCTTGTTTCGCTCCAACGATAGGAGTGAGCAGTTGCTCAAAGAAGGAAATGAACCTGCGCTTCTGTGCGCTCGATGCTTGAAGAACCTTCGCCTCCCGAGACGAGTATTCTGTCGCAGCGTTGATGAACATACATCCTGAGAATTCGCTACTTTTGATCCAGCGATCATGCCATTCATAGACAGCTTTCACTCGCTCGATCGGGTCACTCTTGCTGTTGACGAACTCGATCAGGTTTTCTGCAACGCTTGCTTCCCTCTGCTCAAGAACTTCGACGATCAGGTCATTCTTCGATGGAAAATACTTGTACATTGTCATTTTCGCGACACCAGACTCTGCGATGATTCGGTCAATCCCCACAGCTTGGTATCCGAACTGAGCAAACAACCGGGTCGCGGTGTCCACTACAGCCTGCCTCTTCGAGCTCATATTCCTCCCGCTCTGATTTGCCATACTAAGGATCCGGGCTCCAGAACTTCGGCAAGGAGATTCTGAGCGCGGAAGCCTCAGCAGAGATCCACAGTATACAGACCTGTAGAGCGGTCAGCATATCACGCCGATGCAAAGCATCGGCGTTCTTCATTGCTTCACGTCACTTGTATCGGGCGAGCTTTGCTTGCACTTCGTCGTAGTACGCAGCACATGTCTTCAGGCGCAGATACGCGCCAAAGAGAATTTCATCGGCTGCGGATGGGTGGTCGATCGCAGCAGGCGCGATCACGTTGTTCAACCAACCTTCACCGTGAATCACGTCGATCGTAACGTGCTCCTCGTAGTACTCCAGCTCTCCACTTCCGGCGAGGCCTAGGCGCTTACATCCACGCACCAGCTTCTCGTAGTGAGCTGGATCCATCAGTTCGGTGATCGCCATTACGCCTAGCGACTTAAAATAGTGCTCGCGGCTGGCGCAGGTCGACATGAACAAATTATGGCCAATCAGCCCATGTAGTCCCAATTCCAGATGCCGTGCTTCCGGCAGAGTATCGACGCCCACGGATGCGAGCAGGCTCTCGAACAGCTTGACGTGCCCTTTCTGCGGGTCGCCGCGACCAGCCTCATCCCACATGTTCTGAATGAGCTCTCGTCGCGCAGAATTCGACGACCCAATCAGAGCAAACGCGAGCAGATCAAAGAATCTGGTATTCAGTGCGGCATCGCTCTGAAAAAATGCAACCATCTGTGCATCCGACGCTTCAAACTCGAGGAAGTCGAAGAGCGTGTGCGTACCTGCCTCGGACGTCGCCCACATCTGTCGAACTGCATCTACAACGGAGATTGCATCTCGTTCGGACATGCCCCGGGAGTACTGAACAAACTCGATGTGAAACCAGGCTCGTTCAAGCTTGTTTCTCAGATCAATCAAGTAGAAGTCGTACTGATTCAGTGCCTGCGCTGTACCCGCTTGGGCGACATGAAGTTCGTTTAGAGTGAAGAGCGTTGCATGCAGGTCATGAAGAGCATCAATGTCGTCGTATTCGAATGCCTTCGTTAAAACGCTAGATGCGCGGTCCGAGAGCGCTTTCGACAACCCGCGCTCGCGATCCCACCTCGATCGGAGGTTTCTGTCCGCTACCACCGCGCGCGTAAGCGCTGCAAGCGAGAAAGCATCGTGCCCATCGAGGTTACCCACTTTCCTGCTGTATAACTCTTCGCCGGACAGAATGTTCGGCATGCCACTCTCCAACATTATTTGCTCCTCGTTTAGATTCCCGTAGCTGGTGACTAGTTTGCCTTTCGAAATGGACAGACCGTCCTGTATACTATCGCTCACATTGGCCGACTGCGAAACCCCATCGGTATCTCGGATCGAGCGGGCAAGGCTCGACTAGACCACGTCAGCCGCAGAGTGCTATGCCCTCAGTCGTCGTATGCCAACAATCGTGCGTCAAGATCAATGCCGTCCCCCGGTCTGCTTTGCTACGAGGCGCATACCCGCGATTCAACCATTGATTGGTCGCACACTCACCCTCTGCGAACACGTGCGGTTCGTCATGCCATCGAGTTTGCGTGCTAAGGGGTAGGGTGGTGTCGGGGCACGGGGGTAGCCATCACATCTATCTGTTTAGGCATAAGACGCGGTGGGACTTGTATACAGTTGGTGATACGTAACCTCCGCATCTGGTCGGTGTTTGGGCCACCGGTACTTGCCATGCAATCGCTTCCCAGATAAGCTGCCCAGAGCCATTTGGTTGGCATCACCACCGTGCCCATGCGAGTTTCCTTGTTGGGCCGAGCGGGTTTACCTCGCGTCCTGTAACGAAGCGTGATTGCATTGGGTCAGCGCCACTTCTTTCCTTTTAGTGCGTCGACGTTGCCAACCACGTCATGTCTCCAGCGCGACGTATCGAATCCCCGGGAACTCGCACGGAGCTGCGAGTCAGCCGATGTCGCTTCCTCGGCAGGCTCCGATCATCAACTCCAATGTACCTACCGCACTTGGGCGAGCCGAGTGACGCAATTTTTGTTGTGTGACGGGGCAGTAATCTCGGGAAAAGTTTCGCTTTTTCTCAAATTTCTCCCTCAGCCAGCGCAGCGCGGTATTGTGGACGGGCGTCGTCGAGAAAGTTTCCACTTGTTACGGAACAGAACCGTTCTGATCGGCAAGTCGGCGTCCAGCCTCTCGATGGGCCCGAATGTCCGAGTCAAGCCAGTTGCTTGGCCCGGGTCTTCGGGCCTTGTTTCGTTTACGTCGATGTTCCTTGCGCGCCAGGCAAAACGTGGCTGACGAACTTCCCGATCTCATCGCTCCGCATCTCGACGTACTCTTCTGCGGGATCAACCCCGGCCTGACCGCGGCCGCCACCGGGCATCACTTCGCGGGGAGAAGCAACCGCTTCTGGCGCGTGATCCATCTCGCGGGCTTCACGCCGGCGGAAATTTCGCCGCAGGACGATCACGCGATTCTTCAATATGGCTGTGGCCTGACGGCGGTGGTGAAGCGGCCGACCGCGAGTGCCGACCAGCTTTCCCGTGCGGAATTCATCGCCGCGGCTGCCGAGTTCGAGCACAAGGTGGCGCGTTACGGGCCGCGCTTCGTCGCCTTTCTCGGCAAGGCGGCGTATTCGGCGCTTTCCGGGCAGCGAGAAATCGAGTGGGGATTGCAGCCGGCCCGGATGCCGGGAGCGAGCGTCTGGGTGCTGCCCAATCCGAGCGGGCGAAACCTCGCGTTCAGTCTCGACGACCTGGTCGACGCATACCGTCAGCTTCGTCTGAAGGCGATGGCCGGTTCCGGTCTTCAACCGGAGGAACAGGATGCGGCGCGGTGACTCCGCGCCTCGGTGGCCGGGCGCCGTGCTGCCGCGCGCGTTCTTCGACCGCGTCGCCACCGACGTCGCGCCGCAACTGCTGAACAAGATTCTCGCGGCCGCGGACGGCCGGGCCGGGCGGATCGTCGAAGTGGAGGCCTATGCCGGTGCGATCGACCCGGCCGCGCATACCTATCGCGGCAAGACGCCGCGCAATGCGACGATGTTCGGGCCGCCGGGGCACCTGTACGTCTATTTCACCTATGGCATGCACTGGTGCTGCAACTGCGTGTGCGGCCCGGATGGCACGGGCACGGGCGTGCTGATCCGTGCGCTCGAGCCGCTGCAAGGGCTCGAACGGATGCGTGCGGCACGGCCACTGCAGACGCGCGATCGCGACCTGTGCCGGGGGCCGGCGCGGCTGACGCAGGCGATGGGGATCGGCGGCGCGCAGGATGGGGTCGACCTGATCGGCGCGCACGAAGGGTTCGCGATCGTCGACGATGGCGTCGCGCCGCCCGCCGATCTGGCGGGCGGGCCGCGCATCGGCATTCGTGTCGGCACGGATCTGCCGTGGCGGTGGAGCGTGCCGGGCAACCGGTATGTGTCGGGGCCGGTGACGCGCCGCTGATACGGCCCCGTGCCAAGATGCGCACAATTCGACCTGCGTCACGCGACCGCCACAATTGACCGGCTAAGCTTGTCTTTTCGACGTGTTCGATCGAGGAGACACAATGCGGCGGGTCGTATTCAACCAGAAGGGCGGCGTGGGCAAATCGACGATCGTCTGCAACCTGGCGGCGATCAGCGCGAGCGAAGGGTTGCGCACGCTCGTCATCGACCTCGATGCGCAGGCGAACTCGACGCGCTACCTGCTCGGCGACGCCGCGTCCGACGCGCAGCCGGGCGTCGCCGATTTCTTCGAAACCGCGCTGACCTTCAACTTCCGCCCGGTCGACGTCGCGTCGTTCATCCATCCGACCCCGTTCGAAGGGCTCGACGTGATGCCCGCGCATCCGGAGCTCGACACGCTGCACGGCAA
Organism: Burkholderia sp. Ac-20392; assembly: GCF_017104585.1. Classification (NCBI taxonomy): domain Bacteria; kingdom Pseudomonadati; phylum Pseudomonadota; class Betaproteobacteria; order Burkholderiales; family Burkholderiaceae; genus Burkholderia; species Burkholderia sp. Ac-20392. Next base: position 8,016 of record NZ_JAAGPB010000091.1, on the reverse strand, counting down.
GCTCGAGTCGCGCTACAAGATCTACAAGCTGCGCGATGCGCTGAACGAGCTCGACACCTACGACGCCGTGTACATCGACACGCCGCCCGCGCTGAATTTCTATACGCGCTCGGCGTTGATCGCGGTCGAGCGCTGCCTGATCCCGTTCGACTGCGACGATTTCTCGCGCCGCGCGCTGTACACGCTGCTCGAGAACGTGAAGGAAATCCAGCAGGACCACAACGCGGCGCTCGAGGTCGAAGGGATCGTGATCAACCAGTTCCAGCCGCGGGCGAGCCTGCCGCAGCGGCTGGTCGACGAACTCGTCGAAGAAGGGCTGCCGGTGCTCGCGTCGAGACTGTCGGCGTCGGTGAAGATCCGCGAGTCGCATCAGCAGTCCAAACCGGTGATCCATCTGGAACCCGGGCACAAGCTCGCGCAGGAGTTCCTCGCGCTGCATCGTGAACTGGCCGGCTGATCCCGCACCTGCCTGATGAACCCGCGGCCGCATCATGCGGCCGTTTTTTATTGCGACCCGCAATTCATCCGATCATTGATTCCGTCATTAATAATCCCGAAAACGATTTCATAATAAATCCAGAAAAAACGATTACATAAGTGACCGCTCCATTTTCAATGTGCTCCGGTTTTCTAATAAACGGAATAATGGATTGGTAAATGTTGCGCGACGTCATGACCCGGTATCCTGTAAAAAGGTAAAAATGCATTGCGGGGCAGAGTGATGCGTGGCCTTGTCTGCGATGTCGGCGCATCAAGGGTTCCAGCGGTTGCTCTGAATCAAAATAAGGGTTTACACCTAGTATTAATGCCATTTAATTGACAATTAATCGATCTAGAATGGGCTCCTTCAGCTTCCCGTGCTCAAATAAGTGACGGGTTGTCAATAAGGGAGTCTGCTGTCGATCCGGCTTCCCATTTTCTTTACGTCGTCTCTCGCATTGCTAACAGGAGCGTGCCCGATGTCCGTATTTGCCCCCGAAAAACTGAACGCCGAATATCAATCCGGTATCGCCGCGTGGTTTGCGATCGCCCGTCCGGCGATCCAAGGTTTCGAGGCTGTCGTCGAACTCAACCTGCAAGCGGCCCGGACGGCGCTCGAGGAATACGAAGACAAGCTGAAGAACGCATTCAACAGCAGCAACCCGGCCGCGGGCTTCGCACAGCAGGTCGCCGCACCGCAGGAAGCGGCCGGCAAGGTCGTGTCGTACGGCCGCCATCTGTTCGACATCGCAGTGTCGACGCAGTCCGAATGGGCGAAGGTCGCGCAAGCGCAGTACGAACAGAACGACAAGCGCCTGAAGGACGCGCTTGGCGAACTGTCGAAGCATGCACCAGCCGGCTCGGCGCCGGTGGTGGCTGCGCTGAATTCGGCGCTGTCGGCGGCGACCGCCGCGGCCGATTCGGTTCGCGCAGCGACGGGTCAGGCGATCGAAGCCGCACAGAGCGGTTTCGATGCGGTCAGCGAAACGGCAACGCGTGGCGCGAAGCAAACGGCTGCCGCCGCACGCAAGGACGCAGCAGCCGCACGCGAATCGGCTGCGTAATCGCGTAGCCACGCAAGCACGTGTCGCGCATGAGCGCGACACGATTGATCGGCGCCGGATGGCGCCAGACGCCGCGTGTGCCGCGTGGCGTCCGGCGAATGTCCGGTTTGCCGCAAGACGCCGGTGAACCGGCGAGCCGTACCGGTGTGCCGCCCGTTCGAACGGGCGCCGCGCGCCGTACGGCGGCGTGCGACCGCTATCGCGCCGGACGGCCCGAGATGCGCGATCGCCAGCCGAGGCCGGCTCGCGCCGGCGTCAGAACGACGAACTGATTTCGATGCAGGAACTGGACATGACGGATGTAGTGATCGTATCGGCCGCGCGGACCGCGGTCGGCAAATTCGGCGGTTCGCTTGCGAAGATTGCGGCGCCCGAACTGGGTGCGACGGTGATCCGCGCGGTGCTGGAGCGTGCGGGCGTGAAGCCCGATCAGGTCAGCGAAGTGATCATGGGCCAGGTGCTGACGGCCGGTTCCGGGCAGAACCCGGCGCGCCAGTCGCTGATCAAGGCCGGGCTGCCGACGGCAGTGCCGGGGATGACGATCAACAAGGTGTGCGGCTCGGGCCTGAAGGCCGTGATGCTGGCGGCGAACGCGATCGTCGCGGGCGATGCCGAGATCGTGATCGCGGGCGGCCAGGAGAACATGAGCGCGTCGCCGCACGTGCTGCCGGGCTCGCGCGACGGGTTCCGGATGGGCGACGCGAAGCTGGTCGACACGATGATCGTCGACGGCCTGTGGGACGTGTACAACCAGTACCACATGGGCATCACGGCGGAGAACGTCGCGAAGGAATACGGGATCACGCGCGAAGAGCAGGACGCCTTCGCGGCGCTGTCGCAGAACAAGGCGGAAGCCGCGCAGAAGGCCGGTCGCTTCGACGACGAGATCGTGCCGGTGGCGATTCCGCAACGCAAGGGCGAGCCGCTGCAGTTCGCCACCGATGAATTCGTGCGTCACGGCGTGACGGCGGAATCGCTGTCCGGGCTGAAGCCGGCGTTCTCGAAGGACGGCTCGGTGACGGCGGCGAACGCGTCGGGGCTGAACGACGGCGCGGCGGCGGTGCTGGTGATGTCGGCGCAGAAGGCGGCGGCGTTGGGCCTGACGCCGCTGGCGCGGATCAAGGCGTATGCGAACGCGGGCGTGGATCCGAGCGTGATGGGCATGGGCCCGGTGCCGGCCTCGCGCCGGTGCCTGGAGCGCGCGGGCTGGACGCCGGGCGACCTGGACCTGATGGAGATCAACGAGGCGTTCGCGGCGCAGGCGCTGGCGGTGCACAAGCAGATGGGCTGGGACACGTCGAAGGTGAACGTGAACGGCGGGGCGATCGCGATCGGTCACCCGATCGGTGCGTCGGGCTGCCGGATCCTGGTGACGCTGCTGCACGAGATGGCCAAGCGCGATGCGAAGCGCGGGCTGGCGTCGCTGTGCATCGGCGGCGGGATGGGCGTTGCACTCGCGGTCGAGCGCGCCTGAGCAGGGTCTGACATACCTCCCGCGTGCGGCGCCGGCCAGCGCCGTACGCGGGCGAAGCGGATTTCGCGCACGACAAGCAGTCAATAACAAGCGCGAAGTGCCGGTGCGTGCCGCGCCCGCGACGCGGGCGGCTGCGCATCGAAGCGGTGGGGCGGCAGCCTATGCGATGCCGTCGCCCCGCCTTCATCGATTACTTTCTTGTCGGTAATTTATAGGATGACTAAGCGAATTGCAGTTGTGACTGGTGGAATGGGCGGCCTCGGCGAAGCGGTCAGCATCAGGTTGAACGACGCGGGCCACCGGGTAGTCGTCACGTATTCGCCGAACAACACCGGCGCGGACCGCTGGCTGACCGAGATGCACGCGGCCGGTCGCGAGTTCCACGCGTATCCGGTGGACGTGGCCGATCACGATTCGTGCCAGCAATGCATCGAGAAGATCGCGCGGGACGTCGGCCCGGTCGACATTCTCGTGAACAACGCGGGCATCACGCGCGACATGACGCTGCGCAAGCTCGACAAGGTCAACTGGGACGCGGTGATCCGCACGAACCTCGATTCCGTGTTCAACATGACGAAGCCGGTCTGCGAAAGCATGGTCGAGCGCGGCTGGGGCCGCATCGTCAACATCTCGTCGGTGAATGGCTCGAAGGGTTCGGTCGGCCAGACCAACTACGCGGCCGCGAAGGCCGGCATGCACGGTTTCACGAAATCGCTCGCGCTCGAGATCGCGCGCAAGGGCGTGACGGTGAACACGGTGTCGCCGGGCTACCTCGCGACGAAGATGGTCACGGCGATCCCGCAGGACATCCTCGACTCGAAGATCCTCCCGCAGATTCCGGCGGGCCGGCTCGGCAAGCCCGAGGAAGTCGCGGCGCTGGTGGCGTACCTGTGCTCGGAGGAGGCCGGCTTCGTGACGGGCTCCAACATCGCGATCAACGGCGGGCAGCACATGCATTGACGCGTGGCGGCCCGGTGCTCCGGTGCTTCGGCGGCGTGCGCGCACGTGCCGGGCCGCGTTCCGCAATATCCAGTGCCAGGGCGGCGGCAGGCGCGCCGCTTCGGCTTCGCATTCCGGAGAAGGCATGGGCGATACCTGGATGGGACTCGCGATCGGCGGCACGGCACTGGCCGTCGCGCTGACGATGGCAGTCTCGCTCTACTGGCTCGAGCGGCGCCGTGCGCGTCTGCTGCGGAACTTCGATCATCGCGATTGCTGGCTCGTCGCGTACGGCAAGTGCTTCGCGCGCGTGCGGGCCAGGCCGGCACGCCGCTTGCGCGGCGCACGTTGACGGCGGCATTGCGGTCGTGACGCGTCACGATTGACGAGCGGTCACGCATCGTGCGCACGCCTCCGGCGATGCGCGCGATGCCCGTGATCAATCGCTCTTTTCGCTCTTTCCACCCGACTCGCCCGAGTCGTTCTTGTGGAAGATCCGCTTCGTCGTGCGCTTGGTGGCATCCCAGCCTTCGCGCGACGCGTGTGCGACCCCGTGCCCGACCGCCTTCGCGGCGCTTGCGGTCGCGTGGCCGAAGCTGCGGGCCGCCTCGCCGGTCTTGTGCGCGGCTTCCTTCGAATCGCGCTTGATGTCCTGCTTCACTTCCGACATGTCCGCGTGCGCGATCGGGCTGATCAGCGCCAGAACGAGCGCGGTGCCAATGAACTGACGAACTTTCACGACCTGGTTTCCTTCTCTTGAGTAAGCGGCTTCATCGAGGATTCGCATCGCCGGCTGGCGCCGCGCGAAACGCGCCGGACGTCGATGCATCCAGCATCACCGCCGCGCGGCCGCACAGCAGCACGCGATCGCCGCAGCGCAGCGCGAAGCCGTACAGCACCGAGCGGGCGTCGCCGCTCACGCGCTCCGCTTCGACGACGAGCGGCTGCGCGAACGTGTCGAGCCTATCGACGAACGCGTCGACGTTGCGCACGCTCGCCAGATAGCCGACGCGCGGGCGCGCTTCGTGCGCACCGAGCAGCGCGCCGTGCACGGCCATCGCCTGCGCCGCGTATTCGATCCCGCAGACGGAGGCGAGCCGACCGTGCGCGCGCAGCGGGTTGTGCGGATCGCGGTGGCTCGTCGCGGTGCAGCGGATGCGGTCGGCGTCCCACGCATCGACCGACTCGAGCACGCACATCGCGCCGTCGTGCGGAATGTGCGCGGCGATCCACGCGTGGTCGTTGGCGGGCGGAAGCGGGCGCTCAGGCGTCATGGCGGCCCACCGGATGGAGCGTGGCGGCCGCGTACGCGCCGCAGTTCGACTGCATCACGCCGAGCACGCGGTGCCCGTGCGCGACCGCATCGAGCCCGACGTCGGCCAGGTTGATCGGAAAGTCCGAACAGCACGCATGGCCGCGCGCATGGATGTTCTCCGCATAGAGCCGCTCGGCCGGCACGCGCATCGCGCGGCATAGCGCATTCCAGCCGGGCAGGTCGGCGTTGTGCGGCAGCACGAGCTCGTACGCGTCGAGCGCGTGCGGCTCGAGCGCGACCGCCGCGTCGATCGCCTTGCGGGTGTACGGCCACTCCATCATGATCAGGTCGGCCTCGTTCGCGGCGACGGTATCCGAGCCGCGGTGCCATTTCGCATGCGTCTCGATCGCGATGCCGCCGAGCCGGTTTTTCGTGCTGTTGCGGGCAATCAGCATCGCGGCCGCGCCGTCGCACTGCACGCCCGTCATCTGGCGCATCCGGTAATCCTCGCCGTACACGCGGTCGGACGACACGACGAGCGCCGCGTCGAGCTGCGGATGGCGGCGCATCAGCGCGCGCACCGTCTCGATGCCGGCCGCGACCGACACGCAGTTCAACTGCGCGACCGAACCGAGCCACAGCGGCTCGATGCCGAGCTGCGCGGCCAGCTCGTGCGGCAGGCTGCGCGGCGCGGGCGGTACGCTGAACTGCTGCGTGTGCACGTGCACGATCGCGCCGATGTCGGACGGATGCACGCGCGCGGTGTCGAGCAGGCGGCCGGCCGCCGCGATCGCGAGATCGGTCTCGCTCGTGTCGAGCGCCATGTGGAAATAGCGGCTGCCCGAATGCGCGATCGCCGCGGCCCGCTGCGCCGGGTAGTCGCGCTCGGCGGCCCAGGCCTCGATATCGACGGGCAGGCCCGGCAGCTCGTAGGCCACTGCATCGATGCCGATCCAGAAGCCGGCGTCGCGGGATGCTTGGGAGGCGTTCGTCGTCATGGTTCAGTTGAGCGGCATCGCCGCGTAGTCGAGGACGTCGAGTTTTTCGAAGGTCGCCTGCACGGTCGGCGTGAGCAGGCCCATCTCGCGGATCGTCGGCACCAGGCGCCGGAAGATCGAGCGGCGGATCGAGCTCGACACCGGCGACTCGCGCACCATCGCGCTGCATTCGCGCTTCGACAGACCCATCGGTTCCCAGATGTCGTCCGCGCACAGGTGCTCGTACAGCACGGCTGCACCCTCGCAGACGAACTCCTCGCGTTCGCGCAGCTCGACCGCGCTCATCTCCGCATACACGCGGCACAGCGTGATCCGGCCGACCGCGAAGTGGCGCGATTCGTCGCGCTGGATCCGCACGAACAGGTCCTTGATGAACGGATCGGTGCTGTACGCGACCACGCTCTGGAAGATCGACAGCGCGATGCCCTCGACGAGCACCTGCATCCCGAGGTTCGTCATGTCGAGCGCGCTGCTCGTGATCGTGTCGTGCAGCAGTCCCTTCAGCGAACGGCTCATCGGGTAGCTGACGTCGAGCTTCTCGTTGACGAGCTTCGCGTACGCCTCGACGTGACGCGCTTCGTCCATCATCTGCGCGGCTGCGCACAGCCGCGCGCTCAGGCCGTTCTCGGCCGATGCGAGCTTCGACGCGCAGATCAGCGCGGCCTGCTCGCCGTGCAGGATCTGCGACAGCAGCCAGCCCTGCGCGTGATGGCGCACCTCGCGCTTGTCGGCGTCGGAGAGCTTGCCCCACAGCTCGGTGCCGTAGATCAGCAGCGTCGGGTCGGGCATGCCGAGCGGGTTCGCCGGATCGAGGTCGTGACTCCAGTCGACGTCGGTCGCGACGTCCCACTGCGCGGCCTTCGCCTTTTCGTAGAGCCGGTTCAGTGCCTCTTCGCGCAGTTCGTAGTCGTTCGACATCAGGGCGTCGACGGGCATCGACCAGCGGATGTCGGCCGTGTCCTGCATAACGGTGAGCGTGTCAGTCATTTCAAGGTCTCCCCGGCTGCGCGGCGGCGCCGGAATGATGGGCGGAATCGGTAAGCGTCGCGGCGGCGGCGCGCGGTGTGGCCGGATGCGGGTCGAGGCGGATCGCATAGGACGGCCACGGGCCGCGCAACTGCGCGTCGAAGGCGTCGGCGAGCCGCGCGGGCCAGATCGCGCAGCACACGCGGTTGTCTCCGGCGAACTCCGCGTCGCGCAGGATGCGGTCGCCGATCCACACGACCGGCGCGCCGCGCGCGGCATCGCGCAATGCTTCGTCGTACAGGTGCACGCCGAGCAGTACGTGCGGCGCGAGCAGTTCGGCCGGCAGCGCGCCGAAGTACGGCGCGCAGACTTCGATGAACACGCGTGCGTCCGGATGCACGGCATCGCGAATTCGCGCGGTGATGTCGGCAAGGAACGCGAAATACTGGACGTGGTCAAGGAGCACGCGGCGCTCGCCGCCGAGCGCATCGCCGGCGTCATACACGTCGCCGGCGCTTTCGGCGAGCGCGGCGCGTGCATAGTCGGCCGGCGTGTCGAGCGGCATCCGGTACGCGCTTGCGGCGACCGCAACCGGCTGCCGCGCGTCGCGCTCGATCCGGTAGGTGAAGTGAACGGGTCGCACCATGTCACGCCTCGTCGTCGAGAGAGAACGTCGCGTCCGGCGCGAATGCGACGTCGGCGACCGCGTAATAGCCGTTCAGCGCGAGCGAGCAGACGGCCGCGCGGCGCGGCGTGTCGCCGTCGCGATGCGCGAGCAGCACCGACAGCCACGGATCGCTGCCGAACGCATGACCGAACAGCCCGTGGCCGTCCGGCAGG
>NZ_JAAGPB010000090.1:0-233 GCF_017104585.1 Burkholderia sp. Ac-20392 | reverse complement strand
AAAAAAAAAAAAACCACCCCCCACCACCCCCCCCCCCCCCCCCCCCCCGTTTACATACTTTCCCTTTTGTCACTTATCTCTCCTTTCTTTCTTTATCCTGCACTCACTATCGATTCTTTACTCTCTCTCAATTGCTGTTACGTCTACTGTCGTTTCATCTCTTTCGCTACCCACCACACCTTTGTCCTTATCACTGACTCTCCTTCTCTCTCCACTCATCTATACTCACTATT
>NZ_JAAGPB010000926.1:0-234 GCF_017104585.1 Burkholderia sp. Ac-20392 | reverse complement strand
TTGTGAGAGAGTCTCGACGTGCTGTTGTAGATACATCATGTAATCGTTGTAGGGCGAGAAAAGGTGTGACAACAGGGGCATAGTAGGAGACTGATCAAGTGAATCGAATCATGTAGGTTAGTAGGATCAACTCTAGCAGTGACTGTATGCGTATTGTGAGTAGACGTGTAACACGAGCGCTGGTACTAAAATGAACATTCTACACTGAGTCTGCGTGTCTCTTTTTTTTTTTTA
>NZ_JAAGPB010000925.1:0-1657 GCF_017104585.1 Burkholderia sp. Ac-20392 | reverse complement strand
TCGTACTGCGGCAGCCCTGGCGCGGCCGGCGCGTTGTTCGGCGTGGCGCCCGATGCCCCGCCCGACTCGCCCGGATCCTCGTAGTTCGGCAACCCCGGCACGGCCGGCGTCGCGGCCGGCACGGCGCCCGATTCACCCGGTTCGTTGTAAGTCGGCAGCGTGGTCGACGACGACTGGCTGCGATACGTCAGCGACTTGCGCTGCTGCAGGTAGGCGTCGCGCACGAACGAATACGGATCGAGCGCGGCCTGCTTCAGCAGGTCGGTCGCGCCGAGCAGGTCCGAACGCGCGCTGATGAACTGCGCGATGTACATCGGGTTGCGCGCGGCCGGCTCGATGTAGTTCAGCAGGTTGAAGCGCACGTCCACCGCGCGGCCGACGCCGTCGCGGACCGTGCTCGGCCCGAACACGGGCAGCACGAGGTACGGGCCCGACGGCATGCCCCAGCGCGCCATCGTCAGGCCGAAGTCTTGGTGATGCTTCGGCAGCCCGGCCGGCGTCGCGATGTCGATCAGGCCGGCGACGCCGAACACCGAGTTCATCGCCACGCGCATCAGATCCTCGGTGGCATCGGTGATGCGGAGCTGCAGCAGGTTGTTCGCGATGTTGCCGAGATCGCCGAGGTTCGAGAAGAAGTTGCTGATCGCGGTGCGCACGGGCGTCGGCGTGACCTTCTGGTACCCCTTCGCGATCGGCTGGGCGATGTTCGTGTCGACGGTGTCGTTGAACTTGTACATCGCCCGGTTCATCGGCTCGAGCGGGTCGTTGGGGTTGCGGTTCGGTCCCGTCGCGCAGCCGGACAGCACTGCGCTGGCGGCAACGGTCGCCGCAATGATTCGCACCTTATTCATTGATTCCTTGCGATTGGTTCTTGGCGCGTTTGACGCGCGGTTTGCCCATCAGGACGGGCTGGAACACCACGGCGCCGATCAGCGTGCAGGTCAGGGCCAACGCGAGCAGCTTGCCCATGCTCGACGTGCCCGGGTGGTGCGACAGCCACAGGCTGCCGAATGCGGTCGCCGTCGTCGCGGCGCTGAACAGGACGGCATGCGTGAGGCTCGAGTGCAGCAACCCGGTTTGCCCCGCGCGCCACGCCATCACGAAATACACCTTGAACGCGACGCCGACGCCGAGCATCAGCGGCAGCGCGATGATGTTCGCGAAGTTGAGCGGCATGCCGAGCACGACGCACAGCTCGAGCGTCACGACGCCCGACACGAGCAGCGGCACCAGCGTGCGCAGCACGTCGCCGAAGCGGCGCAGCGTGACCCACAGCAGGATCGTGATCGAGATGATCGACCACAGCGCCGCATGCAGGAACGCGCTGATGATCGTGTCGGCCGAATGCAGGATCGAGATCGGCCCGCCGGTCGTGCCCGGCTCCGCGGCTTTTACGGTCTTCGCGAAGCGGCGCAGCATCGTGTCGTCGTTCGGGTCGACGCCCTTCGGCACCTTCGGCGAGATCTGCACGAGCGCGTGGCCGTCCGGCGCGACCCAGTCGCGCACGAGCTGCGGCGGCAGCGATGCGCGCGTGATGTCCTGCGGCTGCAGCAGCGACGCGAGCTGGTTGAGCGCGATGCGCAGCGTATCGGAGAACGCGCGCTAGGCGCGGTAGCGCGTGGCGGCATCCGCGGCGGCGAGCTTCGCGAGCGACGCC
>NZ_JAAGPB010000924.1:0-1696 GCF_017104585.1 Burkholderia sp. Ac-20392 | reverse complement strand
GCAGGAACAGCTCGGGCGTCTGCGCGAACGCCCCGGTCAGCACGAGCGCGACGGCCGCGCCGATCGCGGTGCCGAGAATCCGGTACTGGCTCTTCGACAAACCCATCCCGCGGCTGCCCTGCGCGACGATCCACACCGTCGACGCAGCCCATTTCGGGTCGTCGAGATTCATCCGGAAGGCGATGTAGAGCGCAAGCAGCGACGCCGCCGTGTTGCGCAATGCGAAGCCGAGGGCGCCGGGCGGCAGCGTGGGCCGGGCGTCGCGCAGCGCGGTGCGCACGGCCGCGAGGGGCGGCAGAGAGGGCAAGGCGAATTTCATGCGGCGAGCATACGGGGGCGCGCCGCCGCCACTAAGAGGCGCGGACAGGATGCGTTATTGCACCGGGCGGGATAATCGCCGCCGCACGAAGCGATTCGGCCGACGCAGGTAAGATGCGCGCAGGTCGAACACTGAAGCACCCCGTATGGACTTCGAAAGCATCCGGATATTCCTGCGCGTGGTCGAGCGCGGCAATTTCACCGCCGCCGCCACGCATCTCGACATGCCGCTCAGCCGCGTGAGCCGCAAGGTCAAGCAGCTCGAGGACGATCTCGGCGTCCAGCTGCTGTACCGCACCACGCGTCGCGTCTCCGTCACCGAGGCCGGGCGCGACTACTACGAGCGCTGCCTGCGCGCCGAGGACATCCTGCTCGACGCGGACCGCCAGGCCCGCGCGCTGCGCACGGCGCCGGAGGGCATGCTGCGCGTGCTGGTGCCCTACTCGATCGGCCTGTTCGAACTGGAGCCGGCGCTCGCCGAGTTTCGCCGGCGCTACCCGCTGGTCCAGCTCGTGCTGATCTATGACAACAACCCGCTCGATCTCGTCGAGCACGGCTTCGACGTGGCGCTGCGCGCGGGCGTGCTGACCGATTCCAGCTACATCGCCCGCTCGCTCGGCTGGTCGCAGGCGAAGCTGGCCGCGAGCCCCGCCTATCTCGACCGCGTCGGCCGGCCCGCCACGCCGCAGGATCTCGCGCAGCACGACCTGCTGCTCGTCGGCCGCGACGCGCCCGGGCTGACGCTGCGGCTCACCAATGCGGCCGGCGAAGTGGCCGACGTGCCGGTGCGGCCGGTGCTGATCACCAACGAATCGGTGACGGTGCTGCGCCAGGCCGCGAGCGGCGGCGGCATCGCGCTGGTCTCGACGCACTACACGGCCCGCCGGCTCGAACGGAACGAGCTCGAAATCGTGCTGCCCGACTGGCACCGGACCGACGACGTCGAGCTGCACGTGCTGTATCCGCGGCGCGCGACGCTCGACAGCAAGGTGCGCGCGTTCGTCGAATTCCTGGCGGAAGTGTTCGACGATTGGCGAACCGCACCATAACCGGCACGGTTCGCACACCGATTATTGCAGCAAGCGAAATCGATTAATGAGCCGGCCCGTGTTGATGGCCGCTCGCCACATCGTTAGCCTGTCGCGATGCAAAACCAATCCACACGCGACGGCAGCCGCCTGACCGCTGCCCGCAGGCGCGTCACGCGCGTCCCGCCTTCCTGACCGGCAGCATCCCGCCTCCCGAAGCCCGCCACGGCTTCGTGCATCCGATCGAGCAGCACGTCGCACGCGTCGGCCCCGTCTACCGGGCCGCGTCGCGCGCGCCGCGCCCCCCTTCCATTCAGCAGCCGCACCGCGCCTGCGTCGCTTTCGCGCGG
>NZ_JAAGPB010000923.1:0-1986 GCF_017104585.1 Burkholderia sp. Ac-20392 | reverse complement strand
CGCCGTCGTTGGCGTAGTTGCTTTGCTGCACGCCGTTGTCGTTGACGCTGTAGTAGTGCGTCTTCGCAGCGTTGATTGCGGTCGAGGTCGAGGTCGACAGCGACGACACCGAGCTGTTCGTGCTGCTCAGGCCGGTGGACAGCGAGTTGATGCCGGTCGAGGTTGAGGTCGACAGCGAAGTGATCGAGCTGTTTGCCGACGAGAGGCCGGTCGAGGTCGAGGTCGACAACGACGTGATCGAGCTGTTAGCCGAGGATAGACCCGTCGAGGTCGACGTGGACAACGACGTGATCGAGCTGTTGGCCGACGACAGGCCGGTCGAGGTCGAAGTCGACAGCGACGTGATCGAGCTGTTGGCCGACGAAAGGCCCGTCGAGGTCGAAGTCGACAGCGAGGTGATCGAGCTATTGGCCGAGGACAGGCCGGTCGAGGTCGAAGTCGACAGCGACGTGATCGAGCTGTTCGCCGAGGACAGGCCCGTCGAGGTCGAGGTCGACAACGAAGTGATCGAGCTGTTAGCCGACGACAGGCCCGTCGAGGTCGAAGTCGACAGCGAGGTGATCGAGCTGTTGGCCGACGACAGACCCGTCGAGGTCGAGGTCGACAGCGAAGTGATCGAGCTGTTGGCCGACGAGAGGCCGGTCGACGTCGAAGTCGACAACGAACTGATCGAGCTGTTGGCCGACGACAGACCCGTCGAGGTCGAGGTCGACAGCGAAGTGATCGAGCTGTTGGCCGACGAAAGGCCGGTCGAGGTCGAGGTCGACAACGAAGTGATCGAGCTGTTAGCCGACGACAGGCCCGTCGAGGTCGAAGTCGACAGCGACGTGATCGAGCTGTTGGCCGAGGACAGACCCGTCGAGGTCGAAGTCGACAGCGAGGTGATCGAGCTATTGGCCGACGACAGGCCCGTCGACGTCGAAGTCGACAACGAACTGATCGAGCTATTGGCCGACGACAGGCCGGTCGAGGTCGAAGTCGACAGCGACGTGATCGAGCTGTTTGCCGACGACAGGCCCGTCGACGTCGAAGTCGACAACGAACTGATCGAGCTGTTGGCTGACGACAGACCCGTCGAGGTCGAAGTCGACAGCGACGTGATCGAGCTGTTGGCCGACGAAAGGCCCGTCGAGGTCGAAGTCGACAGCGAGGTGATCGAGCTATTGGCCGAGGACAGGCCGGTCGAGGTCGAAGTCGACAGCGACGTGATCGAGCTGTTCGCCGAGGACAGGCCCGTCGAGGTCGAGGTCGACAACGAAGTGATCGAGCTGTTAGCCGACGACAGGCCCGTCGAGGTCGAAGTCGACAGCGAGGTGATCGAGCTGTTGGCCGACGACAGGCCCGTCGAGGTCGAGGTCGACAGCGACGTGATCGAGCTGTTGGCCGAGGACAGGCCCGTCGAGGTCGAGGTCGACAACGAAGTGATCGAGCTGTTAGCCGACGACAGGCCCGTCGAGGTCGAAGTCGACAGCGAGGTGATCGAGCTGTTGGCCGACGACAGGCCCGTCGAGGTCGAGGTCGACAGCGAAGTGATCGAGCTGTTGGCCGACGAGAGGCCGGTCGAGGTCGAAGTCGACAGCGAAGTAATCGAGCTATTCGCCGAAGACAGGCCCGTCGAGGTCGAGGTCGACAACGACGTCACCGAACTATTCGTCGAACTGAGCCCCGTCGACAACGAACCAATCGAACTGGTGGCTGACGACAGCCCCGTCGACGTGGAGGTAGACAGCGACGTGATCGAGCTATTCGTCGACGACAAACCCGTCGAAGTCGAGGTCGACAACGAGGTCACCGAACTATTCGTCGAGCTGAGCCCTGTCGACAACGAACCAATTGAACTGGTGGCTGACGACAGCCCCGTCGACGTGGAGGTCGACAGCGACGTGATCGAGCTGTTCGCCGACGAGAGACCCGTCGACGTCGAAGTCGACAACGATGTGATCGAACTGTTCGCCGACGACAATCCCGTCGATGTCGAGGTCGACA
>NZ_JAAGPB010000922.1:0-240 GCF_017104585.1 Burkholderia sp. Ac-20392 | reverse complement strand
AATACACAGACAGCGATGGATGAGGACGCTGAGTGTCGAATAGAGTATTGTAATGGGAGACAAAGGAGGTGGATACGAAGTGACAGAGCGTAGAGCGAGAGTAGATGATGGTAGAGAAGGAAGACGATATGACATGAGACAAAAGGCAAACTGGGTAATGAGGACAGAAGGTGTAAGTTAGATAAATTATGAAAAAAAAGAAGAACGAGACGAGCTATTTTTTTTTTTTTTTTAATGACA
>NZ_JAAGPB010000921.1:0-1618 GCF_017104585.1 Burkholderia sp. Ac-20392 | reverse complement strand
CGTCCGGCTGGGTACCGGCCTCCTCCGGGCGCCCGGCCGTATCCGGCGCGGCGCCGTCGATTTCGCCTGTCGCGACGACGGCCTCGGCTGCGACGGCCGCATCGGGTACGGGCAGCGGCATCGCGACGACGATGCCCGCATGCTCCGCGTCGAACAGTTCGCGCGCCGTGACACCCGGCGCAAACGCCTTCGTGCGCGACGCGACGACGCGCCTGCCGTGCGCATTCGACTCGACCCACGTCCACCAGCTCGCGCCGGGGCTCAACTCGGCCTCCTCGATCTGGCACGGCTCGATCGTCACGCGCTCGTGGCCGCGGCGCATCCGGACCTGCGGGCAGATCCGCCACGCGCGCACGAGTTCGGCGCCGAAATCGCGCTGTGCGCCCCGGGCGCGACTCGCAGCCTTGACCGGCCACCCTTCCAGCGACAGCGACAACACGATTTCCAGCACACGCGACATGGAGGCTCCTGCACATGAAGAATCGCCGGCGCATCGATCGCGCCGGCGTCACCCGTGAAGCTGCTTCCATAGTACACGTCGCCAAAACTCGCAGGCGACGATCTGGCCCTGTCGTGCTGTCGCAGGTCAAACGGCGTATTGCGCGAGGCCGTTGCCGAACGACCAGTCCTCCTTCAGTACCTCGACAAGACTGATGAATACGTCCTGCTGCCGCACGCCGGGCTGCTGCGCGAGGTTGTCCGCGATCGCCCGGTACAGCGCCCGCTTCTGCTCGAGCGTGCGCGTGTTGTTCGCGGTGATCTGGATCATCACGAGATCGTCGCTGCGTTCGATATCGAGGTAGTGACGACCGAACACGAAGTTCTCGGCCGCATGCTCGGTGACGACCATGAAGATGTCGTCCTCGGGCACGTTGAACGTGTGCATCAGCGCGCGATGCACGCCGTCGACGAGCGCCGCACGGTAGGCGGCCGGCTTGCCTTCGCGGACTGCGATACGGGTGAAGGGCATGGTCCTGCTCCTGTCGGTGAAGTTGACGTTGAAGAACGGAAACACAGCGTCAGGTTAGGCTCGCCGAACTATAATGAACAGTCATTGATGAATATTTCATCCATTTACATTGAAAATGAAAGTCCTTGACCTCGATGCCGTCCGCGCGTTCGTGCTGGTCGCCGATCTCGCCAGCTTCACGCGCGCCGCCGATGCGCTCGGCACCACGCAATCGGCCGTCAGCCTGAAGCTGAAGCGGCTGGAAGCCCACCTCGGCAAGCCGCTGCTCGCGCGCACGCCGCGCGTCGTCAAGCTGGCCGCCGACGGCGAGAATTTCCTGCCGGCCGCCCGTGCGCTGCTCGACGCGCACGATCACGCGCTGGGCGCGATCTCGGCCGGCACGCATCGGCTGTCGCTCGGCGTCAGCGAGCATGTCGCCGTGCCCGACCTGCCGGCGGTGCTCACGAGCCTGCACCGGCAGGATCCGGGGTTGTCGCTCGAAATGCATCTCGGCACGTCGACGAACCTGCTCGCGCAATACGACGAACGCCGGTTCGACGCGGTGATCGTGCGGCACGAGCCGGGCGAAGACCCGCCGCGCGAAGACGGCACGCTGCTGTTCTCCGAACCGCTGGCCTGGCTCGCCGCGCCGGACTGGGTGCCGCGCGA
>NZ_JAAGPB010000920.1:0-1867 GCF_017104585.1 Burkholderia sp. Ac-20392 | reverse complement strand
TATCCGGGGCAGCAGGCCGGCGCGCGCGAGCCGGTGCTCGGCGTGATGACGCTGCCCGGCGTGCGGCCGGTGCTGACCGTGATGTTCGCGTACGTGCTTGCGCACAACATGCTGTACACCTACGTCGCGCCGTTTCTCGCGGGCGTGCGAATGGGCGAGCAGGTCGATGCGGTGCTGCTCGTGTTCGGTGTTGCGTCGCTGGTCGGCATTGCGCTGACGGGCGCCTGGATCGGCGCTGCGCAGCGACGCCTGACGCTCGTCAGCATCGCGCTGTTCGCGATCGCGGCGGCGATGCTTGGCGCCGGTTCAGGAATGGCGATCGTCTATGCGGGCGTCGCGCTGTGGGGGCTTGCGTTCGGCGGTGCGCCGACGCTGTTCCAGACGGCCACCGCGAACGCGGCAGGAGAGGCGGCCGACGTCGCGCAGTCGATGCTCGTGACGGTGTGGAATCTCGCGATCGCGGGCGGCGGCATTGCAGGCGGGATGCTGCTCGGCGCAACGGGCGCCGGTGCGATTCCGTGGGTGCTCGTCGCGCTGCTGGCGGCGGCCTGGGTCGGCGCGTGGCGTGCGCGCCGGCATGCGTTTCCGGTGCCGCACGCGGCTTGAGCAGTTTGACTGCCGCGCGCGGTGCGCGGCTTCGGCGTCAGGCGGCCTTTGCGTCGAGCGCGGCGCGCGCGCAGGTTTCGTCGGTGACGAGCCCCGACAGCCAGCCGCCGCGCAGCGCGGCGATCACCGCATCGCGTTTCTTCGGTCCGCCGGCGAACGCGATCGTCGGGCGCTTCGGCGGCGTGGCGAGCGACACGCTCGTCACGCGTGCGCTGGTCGACACGGCGATCTGCGTGCCCTGCGCGTCGATCGGCACGCCGAGCAGTTCGGCCACCGCGCCGAGCGCGGTCATCTCGTCGCGCTCCTGTTCGGTGATGAAGCCGTCTTCGTAGAGCGGGCAGTGCGGGCCGATGTTGCCGATCCCGACGAACGCGACATCGGCCTTGCCCGACAGCGCCTCGACGATCCGGTACAGCCGGTGATTGCACCACTGCGCGCGCTCGGCATCGCTGTCGGCGAACAGCGGCGCGGGCAGCAGGAAATGCTTGCTGCCGGTTTTCTCGGAGATGTACTGCGCGACGTCGTAGCGGTTCGACGAACCGTCGGCCGCGATCGCGCCGACCATCGATACGAGCCGGTGCTGCGGGCGGTCGATCTGCGCGATCTGCGCGACCGCGGCCTTCAGCGTCCGGCCGCTGCTGACCGCGATCACCATTGGCCGCGTTTCGTTCAGGTAGCGCTCCATCACCTGCGCACCGGCGACTGCGAGCTTGCGGTCGATCGCGTCGGGTGCGTCGGCATCGACGGGCACGACCTCGCACATCGCGAGGCCGTAGCGCTTCGACAGTTGCGCGCCGAGATCGAGACAGTCGGCGAGCTGGTGGTCGACGCGCACGCGGATCAGGTTCTTCTCGACCGCGAACGCGACGAGGCGCTGCGCGACCGGGCGCGACACCTGCAGCTTTTCCGCGATTTCGTTCTGCGTGTCGCCCGCGACGTAGTAGAGCCACGCGGCACGCGTGGCGAGATCGAGTTTTTCTGAGGACTTGGACACGATAGCGATTCGATTCGGATCTGGGGGGCGCCCCGCGGGCCGGCCGATGGGCCGCATGACGGCATCCACTGTACCGCATGTCGCGCGCGCGGCTGACTGCCGCCACGCGTGACGTGCGGCGCTTACGCGAGCCGGGTGCGTGACGGTTCGTACAGCGGCCGCACGTGGCGGTACAGCGCGCGGAATGCATCGAGGCGTTCGCGCAGCAGCGCATGGCGCGCGGCATCCGGCGTGTATTCGGCGCGCACCGGCGGCTTGGCCAGCACC
>NZ_JAAGPB010000919.1:0-1859 GCF_017104585.1 Burkholderia sp. Ac-20392 | reverse complement strand
AGGCGCTGCGCGATCCCGATGCGCAACCGGCACTGTCCGCGAGGGCCGCGCAGGTACGCGACGCCCTCGCCGCGCACGGCGCGATGTTCTTCGACGCACTGCTCGACGACCTGCACGTGCTGCCCGTCGAACTCGAACATGCGCTCGGCGAACTCGTGTCGGCCGGCCTCGTGAATGCGGACAGCTACGCGGGCCTGCGTGCGCTGCTGAAGCCCGCCGTCAAGCGCAGCGCGACCTATGCGCCACGCACACGGCGCGGCGGTGCACTGATCGGCGGGATGGACGACGCGGGCCGCTGGGCACTCGTGCAACGCCATGCGCCGCCGGACGATGCGCCAGTGCCGAAACGCGGCCAGGCCGCGACCGACGCCGACGCGCTCGAACACATCGCATGGACGCTGCTGCGCCGTTACGGCGTCGTGTTCTGGCGGCTGCTCGAACGCGAAGCCGACTGGCTGCCGAGCTGGCGCGAACTCGTGCGGGTACTGCAGCGACTCGAAGCGCGCGGCGAGATTCGCGGCGGACGCTTCGTCGCCGGGCTCGCGGGAGAACAGTTCGCGCTGCCCGAAGCGATTCCGATCCTGCGCGAACTGCGGCGGCAGCCAGGCGACGGACAGTACGTATGCGTGACGGGCGCCGATCCGCTGAATCTTGCCGGCACGCTGCTGCCCGGCGACAAGGTGCCGGCGCTGGCCGGCAATCGCGTCCTGTTCCGCGACGGCGTGCCCGTCGCATCGCTGGTTTCGGGAGCGTTCCACTACGCACCCGAACTGTCACCCGCCGCGTGCGAGGATGCCCGCCTGCGGCTCGCACGCCACTGCTGACACCGGCTGACACGCGACACCGCACGGACTACTGATCGCCGGGCCGCGCTGCCGTCGTCATTCGGGTAGCATCGAACGATTTTCCGCGCGGGCTCCCGCGCCCAAACACGACAAGACTCCCGGAGACTGCTGTCCATGCCCTC
This sequence comes from Burkholderia sp. Ac-20392, assembly GCF_017104585.1. Classification (NCBI taxonomy): domain Bacteria; kingdom Pseudomonadati; phylum Pseudomonadota; class Betaproteobacteria; order Burkholderiales; family Burkholderiaceae; genus Burkholderia; species Burkholderia sp. Ac-20392. Next base: position 892 of record NZ_JAAGPB010000919.1, on the reverse strand, counting down.
GCATGTCGATTCGCCCGCCGCTCATCACGCGGGCTCGCTGACGATTTTCCAGGGCGCCGCGCTCTATATCGGCGCGGTGCTCGGCACCGGCGTGATCGCGCTGCCCGCACTGGCCGCCGAGGTCGCGGGTCCGGCCTCGCTGCTCGCCTGGGCCGCGCTGGTCGTGCTGTCCGGGCCGCTCGCGGCCACCTTCGCCGCACTCGGCGCGCGCTATCCCGACGCGGGCGGCGTATCAACCTACGCGCGGCGTGCATTCGGCCCGAAGGCCGCGGCCATCGTCGGATGGTGCTTCTACTTCGCGGTACCGGCCGGTGCACCGGCTGCCGCCATGTTCGGCGGCGCATACGTCGCGGCCGTCACGGGTGGCGGGCACACGACGATCATCGTCACGGCCGCCGCGCTGATCGCGACCGTGTCGGCCGCGAATGCATTCGGCGTCACCGTGTCGGGCCGCATGCAGCTCGTGTTGTCGGCACTGCTCGTCACGCTGCTGCTCGCCGCGGTACTCGCCTCAGCGCCGCATGCGCGCACCGCGAACCTGCATCCGTTCGCGCCGCATGGCTGGCTCGCGGTCGGCCAGGCGGCCGCGCTGCTCGTGTGGAGTTTCGCCGGCTGGGAAGCGATCACGCATCTTGCGGCGGAATTCCGCCGGCCCGCGCACGACATGCCGCGCTCGGCCGGGATCGCGGTCGTGGTGGTCGGGTTCCTGTATCTGTCGGTTGCTGCCGCGAGCGTGACGGTGCTCGGGCCGTCCGCGGGCGGATCGGGTGCGCCGCTCGCCGAACTGATCGCGGGCGGCATCTCGACGTGCCGGTCGCGGCGCTGCTCGGTGAAGGGCAGCAGCGCGACGCGGTGCCGATGCTCGCTTATCTGTTCTATATCGGCGATCGCG
>NZ_JAAGPB010000918.1:0-1865 GCF_017104585.1 Burkholderia sp. Ac-20392 | reverse complement strand
GGCGGACGCACTCGCACGCCGGCTGCAGGCCGCGGTGCGCGAGCCCTACGTGTACCAGGGGCAGACCGTGCACCTGTCCGCGAGCATCGGCATCGCGCTCTACCCTGACGAACGCTCGGCGCCGCATCGCGCGCAGCACCACAGCCCGCTGCTGCGCCGCGCCGACCACGCGCTCGCGCAGGCGAAGGCGTCGGGCGGCAATGCGCTCGCCTTCCACGCGCCTGTCGACGATCCGGCCGACGCCGAACGGCTGAAGCTCGAAGCCGACCTGTACGACGGCGTGCGCAACGGCGAGTTTTCGCTCCATTTCCAGCCGATCACGCGCAGCCAGTCGGGCGCGGTAGTCGGCGTCGAGGCGCTGATCCGCTGGCGCCATCCGGTGCACGGCCTCGTGCCGCCGGCGACTTTCATTCCGCTCGCCGAATCGATCGGCCTGATCAACTATCTCGGCAACTGGGTGCTCAAGGCCGCGTGCATGCAGCTCGTCGCCTGGGACCGCCAGGGGCTTGCGCTGCAGTACGTGGCGGTCAACGTGTCGCCGCAGCAGTTCCGCGACCCACGCTTCACGCAAAGCGTGCGCGAGGCGATCACGCTGACGGGCATCGACCCGCGCCGCATCGTGCTCGAGATCACCGAAAGCCTGCTGATGCACGATCCGGCGCAGGCGAAGGGGCTGCTCGAGGAGCTGACCGATCTCGGCATCCGCTTCGCGATCGACGATTTCGGCACCGGCTATTCGAGCCTTGCATACCTGCAGCGCTTCCCGCTTGCGAAGCTGAAGATCGACCGCAGTTTCGTCGAGAACCTGCTGACCTCGCGCAACGACCGCGCGATCGTGTCGGCGGTGGTCGGCCTCGCGCAGACGCTCGATCTCGAGCTCGTCGCGGAAGGCGTCGAGACCGAGGCGCAGCGCGAATTGCTGACCGAGATGGGCTGCAACCATATCCAGGGCTGGCTCGTCTGCCAGGCGCTGCCGTCCGAGGAGCTCGCGCGGCGCTTCGAGGCGCAGCAACTGCACCTGCACGCCGCCGCCTGACGCGCGCGGCGAACCGGACAGATCCGTATGTCAATCACCGAACACCTGCCCCGCACCGCATTGCTCGACAAGCTGTGGGCCCGGATGAACGAACGGGGCGATTTCCCGCTGCTGTCGGAATCGCTGCGCGCGACGATGGCCGCGATGAAGAACGACGACCTCGACTTCACCGCGCTTGTGCGCGTCGTGCTGTCGGACTTCGCGCTCACGCAGAAAGTGCTGCGGCTCGCGAACTCCGCGATGTACATGGCGTTCGGCGGCAACATCACGACCGTGACCCGCGCCCTGATGGTGCTCGGCATGGATGCCGTCGGCCACCTGGTCGTCGGGCTCAAGCTCGTCGACCATTTCCACCACAGTACGCCGCGGCGCATCGACGCGAAGCTCGAACTGAACCGCGCGCTGCTGTCCGGCTGCGTCGCGCGCAAGCTCACCGAGCGCGCCGAGCTGCGCGCGGGCGAGGAAGCCGTCGTCTGCACGCTGATGCGCCAGGTCGGCAAGCTGCTCGTGGTCTGCTATCTCGACAGCGAATGGGACCGGATCCGCCGCCGCGCGGCCGAGCTGAACGGCGACGAAGCAGCCGCCTGCATCGATGTGCTCGGCGTCGGCTTCGACGAGATCGGGCTCGAGGCGGCCGCGCGCTGGCGCTTGCCCGACGTGATCCGCGCGGGCATGGCCGACCACGACCACGTGGTCCACGCCGACGCGTTCGGCAACGATGACGACGACCACGATGCAGGCCATGCGTCCGATGACGGCCCGGCCGCCCGCGTCCGCTGGCTGCGCGCGATCAGCCGCTGCTCGACCGACGTCGCGGGCGCGCTCGTGA
>NZ_JAAGPB010000917.1:0-1849 GCF_017104585.1 Burkholderia sp. Ac-20392 | reverse complement strand
GCCTCGTGCTGCGGCAGACGGACGACGCGATCGCGCAGCAGGATTACGCGCAGGCGCGCAAGCTGCTCGATCGTGCGAGCCCGGCCGGCCGCGCGGACAAGCGCTATGCGCTCGAACTGGCCGATCTCGAACGTGCGCAAGGCCATTACGACGCGGCGCGCGCGGCGCTCGCGCCGGTCGTCGCCCGTACGCCGGACGATGCCGATACACAGCTCGCGCTGGCCCGCATCGACGAGGACAGCGGCAATCGGGCCGCGGCGCTTGCACGCGTGCAGGCGGTGCTGGCCCGCACGCCGGACGACGACGTCGACACGCAACTGTCGGCCGTGCGCCGCCTGAATGCGCTGCGTCGCCCGGACGAGGCCGTGCAGCTAACCGATCGGCTGCATGCCGCGTATCCGTCACGCCCGGATGTGACGGTCGCGGCCGGGCGCGTGGCCGAGGCGCAGGGGCGCTACGACGATGCGGCGCCGCTGTACCGGTTGTCGCAGTCGCAGGAACGCACGACGGGCGTGAGCCCGGGGCGTGATGGCCTGACGCCTGCGCAGGCCGCATTCGCGGATCTCGCGCAGCGGCGCAATCCCGAGATCGAAACCGGCTGGACGCCCGCGTACAAGTCGGGCGACGAAGGCATCTCGTCGTATCGCGCGCAGCAGGTGCCGATCTACATGCAGATGCCGATCCGCTACGACGGGCACGTGTTCGCGCAGATCGACACCGTGCATCTCGATCCGGGCACGCTCGACACGAGCAACCCGAACGCGTATTCGCTCAGTACGTTCGGCAGCTACGCGGCGCTCAAGGCGCAGAACGCGCTGACCCCTGCATCGATCGCGAATCCGCCAGGCTCGCTGCACCAGACGGCCACGGGTGTCGCGCTCGGCGCCGGCTATCTGACCGACGCATGGCGCTTCGACCTCGGTACGTCGCCGCTCGGTTTCCCGGTGCATTACCTGGTCGGCGGCGTGCGCTATCGCTTCGACGCGGGCCCGGCCAGTTTCTCGGTGAATGCGTCGCGGCGGCCGGAAACGAGCAGCGTGCTGTCGTACTCGGGGATGCGCGATCCATGGACGGGTGCAGTCTGGGGCGGCGTGCGCCGTGACGGCGTGACCCTGCGCGCGTCGGTCGACGTCGGCCGCACGAACCTGTTCGCGGAACTCGGCGCGGGCGTGCTGTCCGGCCGCAACGTCGAACGCAACGCGGAAGTCACGCTGCGCACGGGCTTTACGATGCCCGTGTACGAGCGCGCGACGATGAAGGTCAGCACCGGGCTGGTCGGCAACGCGTGGCACTACGCGGAAAACCTGCGCTACTACACGTACGGGCAGGGCGGTTACTACAGCCCGCAACGCTACCTGTCGCTCGGCGTGCCGATCGAATGGGCGGGGCGGCACGATGCGCTGTCGTGGGACCTGACCTTCACGGGCGGGATCTCGAACAGCTACGAGAAGGATTCGCTGTATTACCCGATGTCCGCGGACCAGCGGGCCGCGCAGGTGGCGGCCGGGTTCGTGTACGCGGGCAGCTCGACGCGCGGCGTGTCGTTCTCGTACGGCATCAACGGCATTGTCGAGTACCGCGTGAACCCGCACCTGAGCGTCGGCGCGCAACTGAAAGTCGACCGGTCGCACGACTACGCGCCGAGTTCGGCGCTCGTGTATCTGCGCTATGCGTTCGACGCGCGTGCGCAACGCAGCTGGCTCGTCACGCCGACGCCAGTGCGGCTTTATTCGGATTACTAGGGGAACGCCGTGACTACGGAACTCGATGCCACCCGTCCCGCGCTCGGCGCCGCCGGCCTGCTGGGCCGCCTGCGTGCGCTGCTGGGCACGGGGCCGGCCGGCGGCCG
>NZ_JAAGPB010000916.1:0-1706 GCF_017104585.1 Burkholderia sp. Ac-20392 | reverse complement strand
CCGCGCATGCGCGCCGATCAGCACGTTGTCGAGCACGCTCAGGTTGCCGAACACGCGGCCGTGCTGGAACGTGCGCGCGATGCCGAGCGCCGCAAGGCGTTCGGGCGCGGTTCCCGTGATGTCGCGGCCGTCGAACGTCACGCGGCCGGCATCGGGCCGGTCGGCGCCCGCGATCAGGTTGAACAGCGTCGACTTGCCCGCGCCGTTCGGCCCGATCACGCTCAGCAGTTCGCCATCGGCGAGCGTCAGGCTCGCGCCGTCGAGCGCGGTCACGCCGTCGAAGCGGCGCGTGAGGCCCTGCACGTCGAGCAAGGGTCGAGTGGTGGTCATCGCATTCCTCCTCACACCGTGCCGAGCAGGCCCTGCGGCCGGAACCGGACGAGCATCAGCAGCACGAGGCCGTAGATCAGCATCCGGTAGTCGGCCGCCCAGCGGAACAGCTCGGGCAGCCCGATCAGCGCGATCGCGCCGGCGATGCCGCCGAGCACGTTGCCCAAGCCGCCGAGGATCACCATCGTCAGCGCGAGGATCGACACCTGCGAATCGAAGGTCTGGTGATTGATGTAGCTGTACAGATGCGCGGCGATCCCGCCGCTCACACCGGCCGCGACGCCGCCGACCGCGAACGCGATCGCCTTGTAGCGGTTCGGCGCGATGCCGTGCGCACGCGCGGCAACGTCGTCCTCGCGCACCGCGCGCAGCGTGCGGCCGAGATGCGAGCGCAGCAGCCGCACCTGCACGAGCGCGAACACGACGAGCACCGCGAACGTGAACCAGTACGCGGCACGTGCGGTCGTCGCCCACGGCAGCGGTGCAATGCCGGTGATGCCGAGCGGGCCGCGCGTGAGGCCGTCCCAGTTCAGGATCACGAGACTCACCACTTCGCCGATGCCGAGCGTCGCGATCGACACGTAATGCCCGCGCAGCCGGAATGCCGGATAGACGAGCAGCGTGCCGAGCACCGCGGTGATCACCCCCGCGCACGGGATCGTCACGGCCGGCGACCAGCCGAGATCCGACGACAGCAGCGCCGACGCATACGCGCCGATCACGAGCAGCGCCGCGTGGCCGAGCGAGATCTGCCCGACGGTTCCCGCAACGAGCGTGAGGCTCAGCGCGAGCAGCCCGTACAGCCACGCGTTGGTCAGCGTCTGCAACACGTACGGCGACGCGCCGAGCCACGGCAGCACGGCCGCCAACGCGACCAGCCCGACGAGTACCGGACGCGGCACGCGCACGGCCTTCGCGGCCGCGAGGAAGGTGCCCGTCATCGGCTCGGGCGGCAGCGCGCGGTTCACGCTGAACAGCCCGTTCGGCCGCCATACGAGGAACACGATCAGCAGCCCGAACGCGAACAGGTCGCGATAGCTGGTGCCGAACAGCGCGACGCCGTAGCTTTCGACGAGGCCGAGCAGCAGGCTGCCCGCGATCGCGCCCGGCACGTTGCCGAGCCCGCCGATCAGCAGCGCGACCACGCCCTTCAGCGTGGCCTGGAAGCCCATCGCCGGATCGATGCTGTTGTAGTACATGCCGACCAGCAGCCCGCTCACACCGCCGAGCGCGCACGCGATCGCGAACACGGTCTGGTTCACGCGGTCGACGTCGACCCCCATCTGCAGCGCCGCGTCGCGATCCTGCGCGGTCGCGCGCACGGCCCAGCCGAGCCGCGTGAACCGCAGGAAGCCATACAGCAGCGCGGCCGCCGA
>NZ_JAAGPB010000915.1:0-1873 GCF_017104585.1 Burkholderia sp. Ac-20392 | reverse complement strand
GCCGACCGCCCTGCCCGCCCGTCTCGAATCCGGCCGCAGCTACCCGCTCGGCGCGACCTGGGACGGCCTCGGGACCAACTTCGCGGTATTTTCCGCGCATGCGCAGCGCATCCAGCTGTGCGTGTTCGATCCGACCGGCCGCAAGGAGCTCGCGCGCCTCGACCTGCCCGAATGCACCGACGAGGTGTGGCACGGCTACCTGCCCAACGCGCATCCGGGCACCGTGTACGGGTTTCGCGCGGACGGCCCGTACCAGCCCCAGCACGGCCATCGCTTCAACCCGACCAAGCTGCTGCTCGACCCGTACGCGCGCAAGCTGGTCGGCCAGTTCCGCTGGTCGGACGCGCTGTTCGGCTATCGCGTGCATTCGAGCCGCGCGGACCTGTCGATGGACCGCCGCGACTCGGCGCCCGCGATGCCGAAGTGCGTGGTGGTCGACGAGGCGTTCGACTGGCGCAACGACCGGCGCCCGCGCGTGTCGTGGCGCAACACCGTGATCTACGAAACCCACGTGCGCGGCGCATCGATGCGCCGCGCCGGGTTGCGCCCGCCCGAACGCGGCACGTTCGCGGCGTTCGCGCATCCGGCGTTCATCGACCACCTGCTGTCGATCGGCGTGACGACGGTCGAGCTGCTGCCCGTCCACGCGTTCCTGCAGCAGCGCGCGCTCGTGAACCGCGGGCTGCGCAACTACTGGGGCTACGACACGGCCGCGTTCTTCGCGCCGGAACCCGCGTATCTCGCAACGCGGCGGCTCGACGAGATGCGCATCGCGATCCGCCAGCTGCATGCGGCCGGCATCGAAGTCGTGCTGGACGTCGTCTACAACCATACGTGCGAAGGCAACGAGCTCGGCCCGACGCTGTCGTGGCGCGGCCTCGACAACGCGAGCTACTACCGGCTGATGCCGGACGACCACCGCTTTCATGTCGACGAGACGGGCTGCGGCAACACGCTGAACCTGTCGCATCCGCGCGTCGTGCAGATGGTGATGGATTCGCTGCGCTACTGGGCCACCGCGTTCAACGTCGACGGTTTCCGCTTCGACCTCGGCGTGACGCTCGGCCGCGAGGAACACGGCTTCGATCCCGGCGCGGGGTTTTTCGACGCGTTGCGGCAGGACCCGGTGCTCGCGCAGCGCAAGCTGATCACCGAGCCGTGGGATCTCGGCCCCGGCGGCTACCAGCTCGGCCGTCACCCGCCCGGCTTCGCCGAGTGGAACGACCGCTTTCGCGACACCGTGCGGCGCTTCTGGCGCGGCGACGCGGGCCAGCGGCCGGAGCTGGCCGCGCGCCTCGCGGGGTCGGCCGACCTGTTCAACCACCAGCGGCGCCACACGTGGGCGTCGGTCAATTTCGTCACCGCGCACGACGGTTTCACGCTCGCCGATCTCGTGTCGTATTCGGCGAAACACAACGCCGCGAACGGCGAGGACAACCGCGACGGTCGTGACGACAACTGCAGCGCGAACTGGGGCGCCGAAGGGCCGAGCGACGATGCGGCGATCCGCGCCGTGCGCGCGCGCGTCGCCCGCTCGATGCTCGCGACGCTGTTTACCGCGCTCGGCACGCCGATGCTGGTGGCCGGCGACGAGTTCGGCCGCACCCAGCACGGCAACAACAACGCGTACTGCCAGGACAACGAGCTGTCGTGGCTCGACTGGGATCTGGCGCGCAGCGACGAAGCGGTGACGCTGATGCGCTTCGTGTCGCGGCTCGCCGCGCTGCGGCGCATGTATCCGGTGATGTCCACGCCGCGCTATCCGTCGGGCGACCGCGATGCCGCGCCGGGCATGGCCGAGATCGACTGGTTCGACGAGCGCGGCGACGCGATGACCGTGCCCGCGTGGCAGGACCGCGAGCGCCGCGCGCTG
>NZ_JAAGPB010000089.1:0-22835 GCF_017104585.1 Burkholderia sp. Ac-20392 | reverse complement strand
GCCCACGCCGGCCACGCGCGCTGCGCGGCGTCTACTGCACGCGCGACGTCCTTGCGCGAACCGGCCGGCGCGCGCCCGATCACTTCCTCGGTGGCCGGGTTGATCGACGCCGCCCACTCGCCGGTCTCGCTTTCCACCAGTTCGCCGTCGATCAGCAAGCGGCCGGTTATCAACTGCTCGTCCATACTCGTCTCCTCGATGATTCGATTGCCGGTCAACGCGCGCCCGTGTGTTGCTCGAGCTGCACGCGCCGCTTCCACAGTGCCCACGGGCGCTCGACCTGCGTTTCGATGTTCGCGCACGCGGTCGCGGCTTCCTGCTCGCTCAGATAAACCACGTCGCCCAGTTGCAGCGCCTCGAGCTGCATGCGCGCATTCACTTCCGCATAGACCGCGCGATAGACGGCCTGCTTGAGCGTCGGCGCGACCACGGTCGAGCCGTGGCCGCGCATCAGCACGAACGCGGCGCTGCCGAGCCGCTGCGCCAGCGCCGCGCCGAGCGCGTTGTCGCGCACCAGCAGGTCCGTCGCGTCGCCGGCGGTATCGCGAATCTCGAACACCGGTGTACCGGCGCCGAGAAATCCGCTCATGTGGCACACCGGCCGCAGCGGTGTGCGTTTCGTGATACTGAACGGCAGCACGGTCGGCGAATGGCTGTGCACGATCGCGTGCACGTCCGGACGCGCCTTGTAGATCTCGCCGTGGATGAAGCGCTCCAGATAGACGGCGCGCCCGCGGGCATCGACCGGCACGCCGTCGAGCGTGAATTCGACGATGTCGTCGATGCCCACGGTACCCGGCGCCATGTTGCGCGCGAGCAGGAAGCGCTGCGGATCCTTGTCATGACGAACGCTGGCATGGCCGAAGGCATCGACGATGCCCTGGTCGAACAGGATGCGGTTCGCGCAGACGAGATCCTCGACGAGCGCGGGGTCCGGCGCATCGGCGGGACGCCCGGCGTCGTCCGCATAGGCGGCTGCGCCGCCGGATTGAAGATGAAGAGTACACATGGGTCGGCCTGTTTTCGGGTTGACTGGCAGTGCGCACGCCCGCTTCGCGTCGCGAGGCGGACCGTCAAGCACCCAGCCAGCTTAGAACCGGGTCGACCATAGGTCTATTAGCTATTGATCGCCATACAAATAGCCACCAGACTATGAATTCGCGATGCGCTCTGCCGCGCCGGCTGACGCGGAATCGACGATGAATTCCACGAGTTCGGCCTGGAACGCCGAAAAGCGTTTGTCGTCGCGGTGCACGAGATAGATCGGCACCTTGATCGCAAGATCAGAGCGATCGAGCACGACCAGTTCGCGCCGCTCGACCTCTGCGCGCACCGCTGACGCGAACATGAAGCTCACGCCGAGGTTCTCGCGCACCACTTGCTTCATCGCTTCCGGATGCCCGAGTTCCATCACGACCTTGCGATGCTCGAGGCCGCGCTCGCGCAGCAGCGCCTCTTCGAGCTCGCGGCGCGGCTGGTTGCGCGGCGTGCTCACGAACGGCACGCGGCGCAGGTCGAGCTCGCGGGCCGGCTGCGCAGCCCACGGGCTCGATGCGCCGCATACGAGCAGCAGTTCGTCCTCCCACACTGGAATGGTCGTCAGCCCTTCGAGATCCTGATTGGCCGCGATCAGGATGACCGCGAAATCGCAACCGCCGACGCGGGTCGCATCGACGGCCGCCTGCGGCGTCAGGATCTGTACGGTCACGAGCCCGTCGGGCTGTCGTCGGTGGAATTCGGCGAGCAGCGGCGGCATCGCGTAAGAGCCGATCGACATCGACGTCGCGACGGCCGCGTTGCCCATTTCGCCCTGCTCGAGACCGGCGAGTTCGCGCTCGACCTCGCGGGTGCGCGTGATGACCTCGGTCGCCCAGCGATAGATGCGCTCGCCGGCTTCCGTGAGCGCGATGTTGCGGCCGGCGCGCTTCACGAGCGCATAGCCGAGCCGCTTCTCCATGCTGCGCACGTGCGCGGTCACGACCGGCTGCGCGATGCACAGCCGGTCGGCCGCGCGCGTGACGCTGCCGAGCTCCACCACGGTGCAGAACACCTCGAGCTTCTGAAAAGTGAGATACGAATCGAATCCGCGCACAGCTCCCTCATTGATAGTCATTCAAGTATTGAATGGCGACGCAATACGTATTGGAAGATATATTTTAGGTTACACACAATCGAATAAACCCACAACCGAGAGGCCTACGTTCAGGCCCAAATGGAGACATCATGGTTCATTCGACGCTTGTTCCGGCCATACGCCTGGCCCCTCCGCGTGACGAGGTGCTGCGATGAAGGCCGCCACATACGACTACGTGATCGTCGGCGCCGGCTCGGCCGGTTGCGCACTCGCCTACCGGCTCGGCGAGGACCCGAACGTTCGCATCCTCGTGATCGAGGCCGGCGAGCAGGATCGCTCGCCGTACATCAAGGTGCCGCTGACGTGGGGCCAGATCCTGAAGAACCGGCTGTTCGACTGGGGCTATTTCACCGAGCCGGAAGCCGGCATGGACGGCCGCCGGATCGAATGCGCGCGCGGCAAGGTAGTGGGCGGCTCGTCGTCGATCAACGGCATGGCCTACGCACGCGGCGCGCGGGAAGACTACGAAGGCTGGGCCGACGAATTCGGCCTGACCGACTGGTCCTACGACGCGGTGCTGCCGTACTTCAAGCGCTCCGAATCGTGGGAGCGCGGCGAATCGGCGCTGCGCGGCGGCCGCGGCCCGCTCACCGTGATCCGGCTCGACTATCGCGACCCGTTGGTGGGTGGCTTCCTCGACGCGACACGTGCCTGCGGCTATCCCGAGAACGACGACTACAACGGCGCATCCGTCGAAGGCTTCGGGCCGATGCAGGCCACGATCCGCAACGGCCTGCGCTGCAGCGCCGCGGTCGCCTACCTGCGCCCGGCGCTCGCGCGCGGCAACGTCACGCTGGTGACGGGCGCCCTCGCGAAGCGCATCGTGCTCGATACCGACAGAGGCACGCCGCGCGCCATCGCGATCGAGTATCGCCGAGGCGAATCCGACTACCGCGCCGATGCGCGCCGCGAAGTCATCCTCTGCGGCGGCGTGATCAATTCGCCGCAACTGCTGATGCTCTCCGGCATCGGCGCGGCCGACAGCCTGCGCACGCACGGCATCGCGTCGACAGTCGAATTGCCCGGCGTGGGCACGAACCTTCACGATCACATCGTGTTCGACCTGCGCTGGAGCCGCAAGGAACCCGGCCCGCTGCACCGGATGATGCGTGCCGATCGCATCGCGTTCGACGTCGTGCGCACGTTTGTCGGCGGCAACGGCTTCTCGAGCACGATCCCCGCCGCCGCGCTTGGCCTGGTCAGGAGCCAGCCTCACCTGCCGCTGCCGGACGTTCAGCTGATCCTCGCGGCCGGCGCGATGAACGCCGCGCCGTATTTCGAGCCGTTCAAGCATGCGTATGCCGATTCGTTCGCGATCAAGGGCATTTTCCTCACGCCCGAAAGTCGCGGACGCGTGTCGCTGAAGTCGGCCGATCCGGCCGAGCATGCGCGGATCGAACAAAACTTCCTCGCCACCGAGCACGATCGCATCGCTGCGCGGGAGATGTTCCGGCGCATGCGGGAAATCGGCGCGCAGGCCGGACTGCGCCCGTTCATCGACGCAGAGATCGCACCGGGCCCGCAAGTCCAGAGCGATGCAGACGTCGACGCGTTCATTCGTCGCATCGCGATCACCCTTCATCACCCGGTCGGCACGTGCCGCATGGGCCGCGACGACGATCCGGCGGCCGTGGTGGATACGCAGATGCGCGTGCGCGGCGTGGCCGGCTTGCGGGTGGTCGACGGCTCCGCGATCCCGCGCATCATCCGTGGGCCGACCAACGCGCTGATCATGATGATGGCCGAACGCGCGGCGGATTTCATGACCGGGAAAGCCGTGCCGGTGCCGCAGGCGCAGGCACGCGCCACGGCACGGATATAGACAGTCGCGCGCGGGGCAGCGCACCACGCCCCGCTTCGATTCATTCCAATTCATTCAGGAGACACCGATGACCCATTCCTGCGGGCATGCGCATTGCCATGCGCACATCACGAATGCCGAGCCGCATGCCTTCTCGCTCGCACTCGGCAACGTCGAAATCATCCGGCTGTACGACACGACATTGCTCGGCGAAACCGCGCAGAGCTGGCTGCCTGACTTCGACCGCGCACGCGTGGCGGAACACGAGCACTGGCTCGCGCCGACACACTACGATCCCGAAAGCGGCCGCATCCCGATGCCCGTGCACAGCTGGATCGTGCGTACCGGCCGGCATACGGTGCTGATCGACAGTTGTATCGGCAACCACAAGGAGCGGCCGGGGCTGCCGGAAATGCACCGGCTGTCGACGCGCTATCTCGACCGGATGCGCGCGCTCGGCATCCAGCCCGAGGAAATCGACTACGTGATGTGCAGCCACCTTCACGCCGATCACGTCGGCTGGAACACGCAGCTCGTCAATGGCGTGTGGGTGCCGACTTTCCCGAACGCGCGCTACGTGATCTCGCAGGTCGAGCACGATCACTTGGTCCGCGCGATCCGGGGCGAAGGCCCCGCCGGCCCCGCGTGGTTCAGCCCGATGTACAACGACAGCGTGCTGCCGGTGATCGAGGCCGGCCAGGCCACGATGTTCGACGATACCTACGAGCTCGACGACACGTTCCTGATCCGCCACGCACCGGGCCATTCTCCGGGTCACGTGCGCATCGAACTGACGTCGCAGGGCTCGCGCGGCGTGTTCAGCGGCGACATGCTGCACTCGCCGATCCAGATCCCGTTCTGGCAATGGAGCAGCAAGGTCTGCGACGATCGCGCGCTCGCCGCGAAGAGCCGCTTCGAGCTGCTCGCGCATTGCGTCGAGCACGGCGCACTGCTGCTGCCCGGTCATTTCGAGGCACCGCACGCAGGGCATATCGTCGATACAGCCGGCACGTTCGGCATCGAGTTCCTGCGCTGACGCACGCATGGCCGCGGCTGCCGCGGCCGCGTCTCGCCAACCGACGATTTCGTCCCGCGGATGCGCCTTCCGCGAGAAACGCGCTACGTCGCGTGTGGCTTCGTAGTCGAGCATCGGGCAGTCGCGCGAAACGCGTGGTTGCCGATCGCGGTCGTGATGCTGGGCACCGCCGCGCCCCGACGCACCATCGCATCCGCGTTCGCCTGCGGTAACTGCGTGCCGCTGAGTTGTGGGGTGCCACGCGTGATCATGCGGAACACCGCCCCTTCAGTTCAGCGTGGATTCCATTGCCGTCTAGATACACACACAAGAATAAAGGTGGATCTAAACTGACCCTAGCCCACAAAAGGGTCCCATCTGAAAGTGGAAAATTCCGGCATGGCGTTGTCATCGAGACCAGGAGGTCATGCCGTGAAGAAGAGCAAGTTCACCGAGGAACAAATCGCCTACGCGTTGAAGCAGGCCGAGCTGGGCACGCCGGCCGCGCACCGTTCCGGCAAGATGGCTATATGATTATCAGTTCTGTCACATATTGTCAGGTGCTAAGTCGTGGTCAGAATGCCGTCCAATCCGCGTTCGACGCGTTGGTGCCGAGCGGCGTCGGGGTGCTTCCGCTGCGCCAAACCGTGGTCGCACGGCGCGGAGCCTTGCCGCGATTCCCAACTAACACGTGCCTCGGGGCGGAACCGGCCGCATGGGATGGTGACTTTGCCTCGCACGTCCCATCGAGCCGGAAGAACGCGATTGCCTCGGTGAGCAGCCGCCCGTGGTCTTCGAGCGACTTCGATGCGGCGGCCGCCTCCTCGACCAGCGCCGCGTTCTGCTGGGTGACCTCATCCATCTGCTCGACTGCTTGGTTGACCTGCTCGATGCCGCGACTCTGCTCGCCCGAGGCTGCAGCGATCTCTCCCATAATGTCGGTCACCCGCGTGACCGCCCGCGTCACCTCGGTCATCGTACGGCCCGCTTCCACGGCCAGTTCCGAACCGTCTTCGATCCTCTGCACGGAGGCCGTGATCAGATCCTTGATTTCCTTGGCCGCCCCGGACGAGCGCTGTGCCAAGGAACGCACCTCGCCGGCGACCACCGCGAAGCCGCGACCCTGTTCGCCTGCGCGAGCCGCTTCCACTGCTGCATTTAGCGCAAGGATGTTCGTCTGGAAGGCGATGCCTTCGATGATGCCGGTGATGTCGGCAATCTTCGACGAGCTCTCTCTGATACCGATCATCGTCGCGACCACTTGCCCCACCACGTCATTCCCCCGGTGCGCGACCTCGGATGCACACGCCGCCATCGCGCTGGCCTGCCGTGCGTTCTCTGCGTTCTGCTTCACGTTGGAGGTCAGTTCCTCCATGCTCGCGGCAGTTTCCTCAAGAGACGCGGCCTGCTCTTCTGTTCGCGACGACAGATCTTCGTTACCTGTTGCAATCTGGCTCGACGCGGTGGCGACCGTATCCGCACTGGCGCGCACTTCTTCGACCACCCGTTTGAGGTTTTCGCTCATGTCGCGCAAAGCATGCAGTAACTTACCTGTTTCGTCCCGGGATTGCGGGTCGATGTGAGAGGTCAGATCGCCGGCCGCAACCGTCTGCGTAATGCGTACCGCCTCGTTCAGCGGACGGGTGATCGAACGCACGATAGCGTAGGCAAAGGTGATACCGATAAGCAACGCGACAGTGCCGAGCATTAACATCGACACGCGCGCCTCCGCGATGTTTTCGCGAGACTGAGCTCCAGCTTCAGTTACCCGGGAATCCTGTTGTTCAACCAGTGCAGCGACAGACTGCTGGAGGTCACTCAGGATTCCTAATGTATTGCCATTCATCAGCACAACCGCCTTGTCGTGCTGCCCTGATGCCAGTAGCTCCGATACATTGCCGAACGATTCGACATACGCCGCGCGAGTAGTCTTGACTCTCGCGAGTAGCGCTCTGCCGTCCGCGTTGTCGACTTGCTGGTTAAGCCTATCGAGAAGGGCGGTGATGGCAGATTTGTTGATGTCGATGCTCTGGCGGATGACAGAGAGCCTGACCGGATCGGTCGTGATGAAGAGCTGCATCGTCAACGCCGCATTGGCGCGAGTCAACGTGTTGATGTTCTGTGCCGCCTTCGCTTGCGCCCACCCGCTGTTGATAATCCTGTCATTTATCCGTTCGATCCCCTCCAGACGCAACTGCACGACGGCAATCAACGTGACTAGGAGCGCAAGCACAACCAGAAACCCGGTGCCAAGGCGCATTCCAATATTCCAGTTTTTCCAGTTCATCCCCTTGCCATCCTGTCTTGATGTTACCGTAATCGGCCAAGATCGTTCGCGTATCCCCAGCCCCACCTGTCGAATTCATGTAACGTATCCCTTCATGGAAGAAGATTCGTTGCCCAGATCGTCAGATACCTGTTTCCATCGTCGAACATCCCGCGCGAGTTGCGCGATCTTGCAGACGCGCCCGTGTTAGTCGGGATTTTGCGACAGCACTGCTGTGCATATCCGCAATGCAACGACCGCGGATCCAGCATGAACCACTCTGTTATCGGCACCCGATCGCATCTGCTACAGGAAGCCTACCCGTCAACAACGAGAAACCACACCGATAGTTAGCCTGGATAAATTGTCTGGAAGTCGGGTGTTTTTCCTGAGTCCTCCGGGCGAGCGCCGATTTCTGCGCGCCGTCGGACGTGAACAGAAACTCGTACTTGAGGAGATCCGTCGTTACGTCTCGCGTCCTGTCTTGTATGTCGGCCCAAAGGGAAGAGAGTTGACCCGTAACCTTTTACGCAAACGTTTTACTTAGGGAATGCGTTTACCCACGCTAATTCCTGCATCCTGGTCAGGAACAGGTGGCGGCGAAAATTCGGACAGGGCGCAAAGTGGAACGGCTGGGGTGATCTCAGCTGCGCCACCTTGCGCGTGTGCGTCCAGGGCGGCACAAAATCCATTTACCGCCCGCCGCGCTTGTCGTCGTATTCGTCAATCTTGAGCACCCATCGCAGGCACGGGCGATCGCCGGCGTGGCCAGCGCCCCAGTCGTCGACAAACCGAAGTCCTCGCCACTGCTGCCGGTCGTAGCCGGGCCTGAGCTCGCGCACGCTGACTTCGCGAGATTCTCCAGTCTTCGTGCTCGTCTCGACGAGCATACGATCGCCGACGCGCTGCCCGCGGAGCCGATATACGGCCTCGGCGATCTCCATCAAGCGTTGCACGTCGGTTGGTGCTTGCAGGCGATAGCGCGGCGCACCCAACAAGCGCCGCTCGAATCGGTCGACCGGCGTGCTGCACCGTTGCGTAGTTCCGCTTCATACGGCAGGCCCCTAGACGTATCGAGCGGGAACACCTCGCGCTCGACGAAAACCTGCTCCTGCCAGATCCTGAGTTGGGCAAGGTTAAGGATAGGCGCTAGGCGAAGACGTTTTTCATTGCTCTTTTGTAAGCGGGATTGCGGTCTAGCGCGTTCATCAACTCCGCAATCGCGACTGCACGCGCGTAGCCGCGCCGCTCATTGAATGCTTCGGTGACGAGTGCTTGATCATCCAGCCTCTCGTTACTGCCCCGGCACGGCCATGATGTTGCCCAGCTTGGCGGATGCCACGTTCCCTGTCGACGTGATGTACGGCGCGGCGAACCGCCACTTTCCATCCTGCGCCACGCCCATGGCGGCATCCTGGGCCGTAGCGATTTGCGTACCCTCGCCATCCAGAATCGAAAACTGGACGACCACAGATTCCAATTTGCGGCCGGAGGTGTTCGTGAGAACCCCAGTCACACGCCCGCTTCCAGCCTGCTCTTTTACGAGAGTGACATCCGATACGGGAAGATCGTGAATTACCTGTGCCTGAGCAATTGAAGAAAAGCATGCGAGCGCGAGACTCGCGTAAGCCATCATGGACTTCATAGGTAGCACCTTTACATTTTTGTTTGCGAAGACCGCAAGAATGTAAACGGTGCTGAAAGAAAAAACTTTATGCGGACTCAGGTTCCGCGCTTATCGTCGATATCGAACCCCGTCGTCCACCAGCAATCACTTCTGGCGGCTGCCCCCCGGCTTTCGTTGTCCATGGCCTCCGCGAATTGAGTACCGATCGTGACGCCTTGAGATGCACGTCCCGAAACGAAGGGTAGCATAGCCCTTTATATGAACGCCTCCCGTTTGCGAAGGGTTTTCGTGTGCTCTGACTACGACAGGATGGGTTGCAGCTTTATATCCGGGCTTGTTGCAGCCTGATACGCTGCGGCCCACCATGAAATCCGCTGACCCACACCTCATTTACTTAGCGAGCTAGAAGCTCGAAGGGCTATTCAGGTTTGGCGGGTCCCGGTCCGACCTGTCTTGTCATTACTTACGATTGCCAGCGCAACCTTTCGACGTATCACCCTGTAAAAGTTGAGCTTTCTGCTACGCAACGCCGTTCGGTCAAACCGGTTTCACGCTCACGTAGCCCTTTTCGTAAGGCCTGTCATGCGCCAGAATCGCCCAGATCGTGCGGGCTATCCTGTTCGCCTGTGCCACGATCGCCACATTCAACGGTCGCCGCTTCCTGATCCCTTCAGCCCACGGCCCCGGTTCCTTCGTGAGGCACAGCACAGCCCGGGCACCATGAATCAGCAGCTTGCGCAGATACGTGTCGCCGCGCTTGCTGATTCCCAGCAACTGGACTTTGCCACCCGAGCCCGTTTGCTTGGGCACCAGTCCGATCCAGGCTGCGAATTCGCGCCCGGACCGAAACGTCTTCGCATCGCCCATCGTCGCTACGGCCGCTGTCGCCGTCAGGAGACCTACGCCCGGTATCGCCGCGATCGCCTTGCATGCCTTGTCCTCTCTCATCCACATCTGTAAGCGCCGTTCGATGCCGGCAATCTGCTTATCCAGCTCCGCCAGCCCGTTCCACTGCTCGCGCAGCGTGTCGATCAGGATCGCCGGCAGACGATCGACCAGTCGCTCCAGTACGCTCGGTATCGCTTTGTCCAGCGCGGCCCGGCCTTTGCCCATCACTTCGCCGTACTCCGTCAGCAGGCCGCGCAGGCCGTTGATCTGCATCGTGCGGAACTTCACCAGTTGCTCGCGCATCCGGTGCAGACCCAGCACCGCCTGTTGCGTTTCCGTCTTCACCGCGACCGACCTTTCTGCGTGCTGCACTGCAAGCCAGATCGCTTTCGCATCGACCGCGTCGTTCTTGTTGCCCATCACGAACGCCTTCACGAATTTCCCCGGCATCAGCTTCACCTCATGGCCCATCGCCGTGAGCTTGCGGGCCCAGTACTGCGAGCCCCCACAGGCTTCCATCCCGATCAGGCAGGGAGCCCGATTCGCGAAATGCTCGAGGAATACAGCACGCTTCACCGGCTTGTTCACGATCTCGCCCGTCTCTGCGTCGATGTAATGGAGTTGCATCACGTTCTTTGCGATGTCCGCACCCACTGTCATCTGCTTCATGTCGGAGCCTCCGGTTTGCCAGGAAAACCTCTATGGTCTTCCATCTGGGCACTCTGATGCCGTCGGTCCGTGAGGCTCCGCCTTCCTGCCGGCTCCCACCGATCACGGGTGGGAGGCGTTCATATCATTTACTATGTTCCCCTTCAGTTCTCGCGATTGAGCGCCACAACGTCGACGAGATGTCACGCGGTCCTGTAAGTCTGTCGTCGCTTCAAACGAGGCCCATGTTGAGCCGCCAGTGCTGTCGGCGCCACGTTCACCCGTGCTCCGCCCTTCGTCTTCTGTCACCCGCGGAGAGAGCGCCAACGTCAGATCATTCAATCTGCTCGCATTGAGTGGTTTTCCAACTCGAAAGTATTATGAAAGGATGTTGTCTTTCTTTGCCACATCAGCTTAGTGCGGACATTAACTTAGAAGTACCAATCACTTTTCTCGACAAAAAACTTTTTCATGTCCCTGCCGACTCTTAAGTCTCCCTAACGCAGGGGGACATAAAACATATTGATATCAACTGGTTACGCCACTTTATCACATTGTGAAATGCGAGGTGCAGGCTTTTTTGCACATTTCCACACCATTCCTCTAAGTGCGACCTTTTTTGTATGTCGACACCTATCAACCCCATAGGCAACAGTGCTTTCCAGCATATCGTCAGTTAACGATATAAGATTCGCCCATCGACGATACCTTGTTGCCCGACCGATACCCCCGACCTATCCATGCCGACCGAACTCGACATCGACGCAATCCTGAAAGCGCTCTCGAACCCCGTGCGCCGGGAAATCCTCAACTGGCTGAAAACGCCGGGCGAGCATTTCCCGAACCAGACGCTGCCGTATGAACACGGCGTCTGCGCGGGCCAGATCGACGCGCGCTGCGGGCTGTCGCAATCGACCGTCTCCGCGCACCTCGCAACGCTGCAACGCGCGGGGCTCGTGACGTCGACACGGATCGGCCAGTGGGCGTTCTTTCAGCGCAACGAGGCCGTCATCGACGCATTTCACGACGCCCTGCGCCGCGAACTCTAGTCAACACGGCCGAACCGGCCATGCGGAGCGCTGTCGCCCATGACGCGACGGTTTCCCGCCTTTCGTGAAGAGGTTATTTGCCATGCCCACCCTGTTCGATCCCGTCACCCTCGGCGACCTGACCCTGCCGAACCGCATCGTGATGGCGCCGCTCACCCGCTCCCGTGCCGGTGCGACGCGCGTGCCGAACGCCCTGATGGCCCGCTACTACGCCGAGCGCGCAACGGCCGGCCTGATCATTACCGAGGCCACGTCGGTCACGCCGCAGGGCGTCGGCTACGCGGACACCCCCGGCATCTGGTCCGATGAGCAGGTCGAGGGCTGGAAACGGGTGACGCAGGCCGTGCATGCGGCCGGTGGGCGCATCGTGCTGCAACTCTGGCACGTCGGCCGGATCTCCGACCCGGTGTTCCTGAACGGCGACCTGCCGGTCGCGCCGAGCGCGATCGCCGCGGGCGGCCACGTGAGCCTCGTGCGTCCGCAGCGTCCGTACGTGACGCCGCGCGCACTCGAACTCGACGAAATCCCGGGCATCGTCGCCGCATACCGCAAGGGTGCGGAGAACGCGAAGGCCGCCGGCTTCGACGGCGTCGAGATCCACGGCGCGAACGGCTACCTGCTCGACCAGTTCCTGCAGGACAGCACCAATCGCCGCACCGATGCGTATGGCGGCCCGATCGAGAACCGCGCACGCCTGCTGCTCGAAGTGGTCGACGCTGCGATCGGCGTGTGGGGCGCCGGCCGCGTCGGCGTGCACCTTGCACCGCGCGGCGATGCGCACACGATGGGCGATTCCGATCCGGCGGCAACGTTCGGCTACGTCGCGCGCGAACTCGGTCGTCGCAAGATCGCGTTCATCTTCACGCGTGAGTCGTATTCGGGCGATCACTTGAGCCCGCGCCTGAAGGAAGCGTTCGGCGGCCCGCTGATCGCGAACGAGCAATTCACGCTCGACACCGCACAGGCCACGCTTGCAAGCGGCAACGCCGACGCGATCGCCTGGGGCAAGCTGTTCATCGCGAACCCCGACCTGCCGCGCCGCCTCGAACTCGGTGCACCGCTCAACAAGCCGGTGCCGGAAACGTTCTACGCGGAAGGCGAAACGGGTTATACCGACTACCCGGCGCTGAGCGACGCGGCCTGACGGCCCGGCAGCGCGTGTTCAGCGGCGCACGTCCGCCCGCATGAACACGCGCTGCGTTTCGTCGAGCCCGAGCGCGACGTGGTGCGCACGGATCGCACGCAGCGTGTCGTCGAGCGTGGCGTCGTCGACGATGCTGAAACCCAGGCGCGCGTAGTACGGTGCGTTCCACGGCGCCGCGCGAAACGTCGACAACACGACCTCCGTGAGGCCTTCCCGCGCCGCCCGCGCCGTCACCTGTTCGATCAGGCGCGCGCCAATCCGCTGTCCGGCATGCGACGGCGCGACATCCAGTTCTTCCAGATAAAGCCGCTGCGCATCGAGCAGCCGGTAGAACGCAAATCCGACGCACGTGCCCTGCGGATCGACCGCGACATACGCGCGGCCGTCGTCGATACGGACGAGCACGGCGGCCGCATCGGTCGGCTCGGCGTCTGCGATGTGGGTCATGCCGATTTCGCGGAACCGCTGCGCGGCGGCGACTTCGACGGCGGCCATCGCGGCCGCGTCTTCCCGCGTGGCGGGACGGATCAGGATCGATACAGTCATGACGGCAATTCAGGCAGGCAGTCTGGAACGGCCGTCACTATAATCGAAACCTCATACGTTTCGAACGCCCCCACCCACGAGGTTCGTCATGACGTTGTCCGCGCTCGCCGTCTTCGCTGTCACCCTGCTCGTCACCGCCGGCACCCCCGGGCCGAGCGTCGCCGCGCTGGTCGCGCGCGTGCTGACGAACGGCGTGCGCGACGTGCTGCCGTTCCTCGCCGCCATGTGGCTCGGCGAAGCGCTGTGGCTCACGCTCGCGGTCGCGGGGCTGTCCGCGTTCGCGCGCACGTTCGCGGCCGGCCTGATCGTGCTGAAGCTGCTCGGCGTCGCGTACCTGCTGTTCCTCGCGTGGAAGATGTGGACCGCGCCGACCGAGGCCGGCGCCGACGACCTGCCGCGCGGCCAGTCGCCGTGGCGCATGTTCGTCGCGGGCATGCTCGTCACGCTCGGCAACCCGAAGATCATGGTGTTCTATCTCGCGCTGCTGCCGACCATCGTCGATCTCACGCACGTCGGTATGACCGCGTGGGCCGAACTCGTCGGCACGATGCTCGCGGTGCTGATCCTCGCCGATTGCTTCTGGTCGCTGCTTGCGTCACGCGCACGGGCGTTCCTGACGTCGGCGCGCGCCAAGCGGATTGCCAACCGCACGAGCGCAACCGCGATGGCCGGTGCGGCGGTGATGATCGCGACGCGGTAAGCGCGCCTGTCCGGCGCACGTCGCGCCGCGCCCCTTCGATTGCCCCGGGAATCGACATGAAAACCTGGCTTTCGGCTGTCCTGCTCTGCCTGTCCGCCGCGGCCGCGCATGCGGCCGGCATCAAGTTCGCCACCATCCCGGCCGACGCAGCCGGCCCCGAGTTGCGCGCGGCCATCTGGACGCCGTGCGCCACCCCCGCGCAATCGCTCACGATCGGCCCGTTCCTGCTGAAAGGGCAACGCAACTGCCCGACCGTCGGCGACAAGCTGCCGCTCGTCGTGATTTCGCACGGCCACGCCGGCACGTACTTCGGGCATCACGACCTCGCCGAAACGCTCGCCGACGCGGGCTACGTCGTCGCGGCGATCAACCATCCCGGCGACACGCATACCGACATGAGCCGCGCGGCCGACCTGCGGGAGCTGGTCGAGCGGCCGGAGGACATCAAGCGCCTGGTCGACTACATGCTGGCCAACGGGCCCGACGCCACGCACATCGATCCCGCACGGATCGGCTTCTTCGGCTTTTCGCGCGGCGGCTATACGGGCCTCGTGCTGGCCGGCGCCAATCCGGATTTCGTGCACGCGCACGTGGCCTGCCCCGACCCGACCTGGCTGATCTGCAAGCAGATCCGCGACCATGACCTGCCGCGCCAACCGTTGACGCACGATCCGCGGATCAAGGCCTACGTGATCGCCGACCCGATGAACGAATTCCCGACCGCCGCTTCGCTGAAGGACGTGCACGCGCCGATCCAGCTGTGGGGTTCCGAAGCGGGCGGCGACGGCGTGGCGCCGGAAACGGTCTCCGCGCTGGCCGACACGCTGCCGCAACGGCCGGAATTCCACGTCGTGCCGAATTCCGCGCATTTCGCGTTTCTCGCGCCGTGCCCCGAACCACTGGCGCACGTCTCGCCTGAAGTCTGTACCGATGCGAAGGGATTCGATCGCGCGGCATTCCACGCAGCGCTCGACGCAAAAGCGCTCGCGTTCTTCAGCGCGAATCTCCGCTAACAGCGAAACGTCTTGCGCCAGACGCCTGGCACCGGCACATGGTCGTTGCACGCGATCAGCGCGCGCACCAGCGCCCAGTCGTCGTCATCGCAGAAGTCGAGCAGCATCGCGCCATACGGGCCGCGCTGCGCGCGCAGACGCTCGGCCAGCCGCGCATGAATGCCCTGTACCCTGCCGTCGCCGTGCGCGACCACCGACGGATTCGCGCCCATCCCGGTCCCGCTGCAGAAGTTGATCGCCCAGCGGCCGCTATCCGGCAACGGCAGGTCCGTCAGCAGCGCGTCGATCGCACGCCACTTCCAGCCGATCGACGCGGCCACCGGCACGCGATATTCGTCCTGGATCACGAATGTGCCATCGGGGTGATCGATCGTGAACGTCGCGTTGTCGGGCCACGCGGTCAGGTCGATGCCGAGCGGCCGGCTGCTGCGAAAGCGGCGCAGCAGCACGATTGCACCGCGCACGTCGCCGAGCGCGGGCAGCGTGCCGCCGGCATGCCAGCGCAGCCGCGGATGCCGCGCGCGATGCGCGTCGAAGGTCGCATCGAAACTGCGTGTACACGCGTGCGCCGGCCATTCATCCTTCACCGACATCACGATGCATTCGCGCGGATGCGCTTCGAGAAAGTGCGCACAGGTTGCCAGCACGTCGTCGAACGTCATGCCGAGCGCGATGCCGCCGTGATGGATGTCGAACGCATCGCGCACGTGCCGGCAGCGGATGTCGAGCAGCCGCACGCCATGCGCGAGCTGGGCATCGAGCGGCACACGCTGGGTGCGCACGAGTAAATCGTCGACGGTATACGCACAGGTGTCATGGCTGCCCGGTAGGGTCAGCGTATGCAGCAGCCGCGCATCGTCGAGCGCCGACATCCAGTCGGCGAGCGGCATGCACGTATCGTGGCTCGAAGGGATCATGAATCGATGAATGACAAGGAAAGGAAGCCGTGGGTCACGGCATCGGATGTCGCGGCGCGCGCCGGCGTGTCGCGCTCCGCGGTGTCGCGCGCCTTCTCGCCGACGGCGAGCATCGCCCCGCAGACGCGTGAGCGCGTGATGGTCGCCGCGCGTGCGCTCGGCTATCAGGTCAACCTGATCGCACGCGACATGATCACGCAGCGCAGCAGCATGATCGGCGTCGTGACGGCCGGGTTCGAGAATCCGTTTCGCGCGCGCTTGCTGTCGGACCTGATGGCCGCACTCGGGCAGCGCGCGCTCACGCCGCTCGTGACCAATGCGGAAGACCCGCGCCAGGTTCGGCAATCGCTCGAACAGTTGCTCAGCTACCGGATCGCGGGCCTCGTGATGACGTCCGCGTCGCCGCCGCTGTCGGTCGCGCAGCAGTATCTCAAACACCGGATCCCGGTCGTGATGATCAACCGCGAGGCGAACCTGCCGGGTGCGGACATCGTCGTCAGCGACAACGCTGCGGGCGCCGTCCATGCGGCGCAGCGGCTCGTGCGGGCCGGCGCGCGCCGGCTCGCGTTCGTCGGGCCGCGCGGCGCGAGCTACAGCGCGCAGTCGCGTGCTACCGCGTTCGAGCAGGCGATCGGGCGCGGCGACGCATTCGATGCGACGCTCGCGCACGTGCTCGACACGCCGTCCGACACCCATGCAAGCGGCGTCGAAGCCGCGCGGCAACTGTTCGCGAACGGCATGCGGCCCGACGGCGTGTTCTGCTCGTCCGACCTGCTCGCGCTCGGCGTGATCGACGTCGCGCGCAGCGAATTCGGGTTGCGCGTGCCGGACGACGTGCGCGTGATCGGCTTCGACGACATCCCGGCCGCCGAATACGACGCCTATCGGCTCGCGACGCTCCGACAGGACACGCGCGGCCTCGCGCAAGCGGCAGTCGAGCTGCTCGCCGACCGGATGCAGACGTTCGACGGCCCGTCGCGCACCCGCATCGTGCCGGTCACGCAGGTCGTGCGGGCCAGCTGCGCGTAACAAGGGGAGATCGGGCGCGGCGACGCCGCGCGTCACTTCAACCCGCCCGCGAACCCGCGCAACAGGTAGCGCTGCACATAGCCGGCCACGGCCAGCGTGGGCAGCGACGCCATCAGCCCGGCGCTCATCAGGTCGCCCCAGTCGATGCCGTTCTCCGTCACGTAGCCGGCAATCGCGAGCGGCAGCGTGAAGCGGCTCGGCGTCGACACGAACAGCAGCGCGATCAGGAATTCGTTCCACGCGGCGATGAACACGAAGATCGCGGTCGCGATCAGCCCCGGCGCGCACAACGGCAACACGATCTGCACGAGCCGCCGCGCGAGTCCTGCGCCGTCGATGCAGGCCGCTTCCTCGTATTCGATCGGCACGTCGCGCACGAACGCGAGCAGCATCCAGATCGCCATCGGCAGCGCGTAGATCTGGTAGGCGAGCATCAGGCCGAGCGTCGAGTCGAGCAGGTGCAGCCGCTTCGCGAGCGCGAACAGCGGTACCGCGATCGTGATCGGCGGCATCAGCTTCAACGCGAGCACGAGCACCAGGAACAGCAGGTCGAGCCGCGCCGGGAACCGCAGCCGCACGAGCGCGTACGCGGCCGGAAACGCGAGCGCCAGCGCGAGCAACGTCGTGCCAAAACCAACCAGCAGCGAATTGAACAGCGGCGCACCGATGCCGTTGGACCATACCGACGCGAAATGCTCGAAGGTCGGCGCGGCCGGCCAAATCCGCAACGGATGATCGAGGCGTTCGAGCGTCGGCATGAACGCCGCGCCGGCCATCCACAGGCACGGCAGCAGCAACAGCGCGAGCGCGGCGACGCGCAGCGCCCACGGCATCGCGCGACCGAAAGCGGCGCCCGTTCGTGCGCCCGTGATGCCTGCGGATTGCGCCGTCATGCGCGCCGCTTGCGAACCGTCTGCCATACGTACCCCGAGACCAGCAGCGCGGACGCCGCGAGCATCAGCACCGACGCGGCGCTCGCCGGCCCGACGTTGAAGAAGCGGAAGCCCGTGTCGTAGATATAGGTCGACAGCGTCTGCGTCGCGTTGCCGGGGCCGCCGCCCGTCAGCGCATAGACCTTGTCGAACAGCTTGAACGTGTCGATCGAGCGCAGCAGCATCGCAAGGCCGATCTGCGGCGCCGCGAGCGGCAGCGTGATGTCGCGCAGGCACTGCCACTCGCTCGCGCCGTCGGTGCGCGCGGCTTCGTACAGCTCCTGCGGGATCGACTGCAGCCCGGCGAGCACGATCAGGAACGCCATCGGCGTCCACTGCCACACGTCGACGAGCGCGAGCGACCACAGCGCGAGATGCGGATCGGACAGCCAGCGCACGCCTTCGATGCCGAACGCCGCGAGCAGCGCGTTCAGGAAACCGTCGAAGTTGAGCCAGTTGCGCCAGATCGCCGAGCACACGAGCGTGGACAGCATCATCGGCAGGATCGCGAGCGGCAGCGCGATGCGCCGGCCCGGAAACGCCCGCACGAACAGCAGCGCGAGGCCGAAGCCCAGCGCGACTTCGGCGAGCGATGCGACGATCGTGAAGCGCAGCGTGTTACCGAAGCCGGCCGTGAACGCGTCGTCGCCGAGCACCGCGCGATAGTTCGCGAGCCCGGCAAACGCGCGCCGGCCGGCCGAGTAGTCGACCTGGCAGAACGAGTCGATCAGCACCTGCGCGACCGGATACAGCGCGAGCGCGGCGAGCACCAGCAGCGCGGGCCCGAGCAGCGCGACGAACGGCAGGCTGCGGCCGAAGGCTTTCATGCGCGGTATCCCGGCGATGGGTCGAGGCGAGCCGTCACTTGCCGGCCGCGGCCGTCGCCTGCGCGATCTTCTGCTGCGCCTGGCGCAGCGCGGCGTCGGGTGCGGCCTGCCCGGTCAGCGCGAGCTGCAGCTGGTCGCCGAGAATGCTCTCGACCTGCTGCCAGTCCTTCACGCGCGGCCGCGCACGGCCGGCTTCAAGTGCCTTCAACTGATCCGGATACCAGCGATACTGGCGCACCAGCGCCGGATCGTTGAACACGCTGCGGCGGGTCGGCGGAATGCCGATGCCGGCGAGGCGCGTCTGCGTGTCGCGTGCGGTCAGGTACGCGAGGAAATCCTGCGCGAGCTTCGCGTGCGGCGCGTCCTTCGGAATGCCCATCTGCCAGATGCCGAGCATCGGCGCCGGGCCCGCGGTCTGCCCGGGCGGCGGCTGCAGCGCGATCTGGCCGACCACGCGCGACTGCTTCGGATCGTCGAGCGCCGGCACCCACGCCGGCCACACCTCGATCGACTGCGCGGCCGTGCCGCGCTGCAGCGCATCGCGCACTTCCGCCGCGCCGTACACGTCGACGTCCTTCGGCGCCGACGCCTTCAGCGCGAGGAAGGTCTTCAGCGCGGCCTGCGCCTCGCGCGAATCGATCGTCACGTTGCCGGCATGGTCGAACACGTCGCCGCCGTAGGCCCACAGGATCGGCAGGAAGCCCGTCACGACGGGGTTGCCCTTCGTGCCGCGGAACACGACGCCCGACACGCTCTTGTCCGCGCCGCCGACGGTCTGCGCGATCTTCAGCACGTCGTCCCAGTTGCGCGGCGGCTGCAGCTTGTACTTCGCGAGCAGGTCCTTGCGGTACGCGAACATCTCGACGTTGCCGACGATCGGCAGCGCGTACAGCGCACCGGCCGCGTTGCGGCCGAGCGCGACGGTGGACGGCACGAGATCGGCGTCCGCGAGCGACGCCGGCAGCGGCTTCAGCCAGCCGTTGCCGATGAATTCGGGCGCCCACGTGTCGTCCATCATCACGAGGTCGTATGCGCCGGTGCCTTCGCGCATCGACAGCTTGAGCTTCTGGTACAGGTTTGCGTTCGGCAGCTTGAGCAACTCGATCTCGGTGCCGGGGTGCAACTTGTTGAAACCGGCGACGGCGTCGGCCAGCCCCTTGCCGTAAATGTCGTCGCGGCCTGCGATGACGAGATCCGCGGCAACGGCGTGCGTGGCGGCGAAGGACAGCGCAAGGGCGGCGGACAGCGCGCGCAGGCGGCTCAGCAGGGTCATGTGGTCTCTCTCGATCGGCGTTTATAGCGGGACAACCATTCGTTGCACACGTGTGCAACGCGGGCGACACGTCGGGTCGCCTGAAGCGTCGCCATTGTTCACGTCGACCGTGAAGGTATTGTGGCAAGCGGCAAGCCGGGCAATCCGGGACACGCGTAAGGTGCGCCGGACAGAACGATCCGGCTCCTGATGAAAATGGCGGGAAAGCCGCTCCCGACCTTCCACGCCATGGCTCGCGATATTGGGTTTCCATCAATCTCGCCCGTTCAGTTAAGCATAAGGGCGATTTTTTTCAAGCATCGCTTTCCATCAATTGACTGCCGCCAGCGCCGCGGACGGTCAGAAGTTCACGCGGATCCCGGCCATCACCGCCAGTTGCCGGCTCGAGTTGCTGTTCGCGAGCACCGGGATCTGCGCGTAGTTCACCGCGTTGCCGTCCGCATCGGTGCCGAGCCCCTTCCCGCTCGCGATCTGGCCGATCGCGACCGCATACAGCGCCGTGCGCTTCGACAGGCTGTAGTTCGTGCCGACGTTCACCTGGTGGAACCGCGTCATGCCGCGCCCGTCGGTATGCGCGGCGTTGAAGATGTAGGCCACACCGCCCTGCAGCGCGGGCGTGAACATGTACGTGGCGTTCAGCTCGCCGATGTCGAACGTGAACGCCTGCGTGCGCGGCTGCGCGGTGGTCGAGAAATAGCGGCTGTCGCCGAGGCGCGTATGCGTATAGGTGAGCGCGATCGTCGCATCGCCGAACGTGACCGACCCGCCCGCGCCGAACGCGCGCATCGAGCCGGCGTCCTGCAGCAGGCAGTACATCGCGCCCGGGTTGCTGCACGCGAAATCGCCGATATAGCCGCTCGCGCCGCCGAGCGCCGCGTCGAGCGGCTGGTGCAGGTCGAGGTAGCCGACCGAGAACGCGACCGGCGCGCGCGCGTACGTCGCGGCCACCGCATAGCCGCGCTTCGCGGAGAAATCGCCGGCCTGCCCGCCGAAGCTGAACGTGCCGCCGAACGTGAGGCCGTTGAAATCGGCGCTGGTGAACTTCACCGCGTTGTTGAAGTTAAATGCGGCGTTCAGGTTGTCGACGTCACCGAGGTGCGAGCCGTACGGCGTCGCCCAGTTGTTGCTCGACACGTACGCGCCGAGCATGTCGGTGTACGAGTCGTACTGGCGGCCGAGGCCGAGCGTGCCGATCCCGTCCTGGCGCAGCCCGACCCACGCCTGCCGGCTGAAGGCCGTGCCGCCCTGCAGCGCCTGCCCGTTCGCCGACAGGAACTGCTGCTCGAGCGTGAACACCGCATTGAGCCCGCCGCCGAGCGGCTCGGCGCCCTGGAAGCCGAAGCGCGACGGCACGAGGTTGCCGCCGCCCATCTGCCACGCATGGCCGCCGCCCGTGCTGCCGTCGGCGCGCGTGAACTGCTGGTTCGTCGAATAGATGATGCCGGTGTCCACGGTGCCGTACAGCGTCACGCTGCCCGAGGTCTGCGCGTGTGCGTGCATGCAACCCAGCGTCGCCGCAGCCGCGGCCAGTCGTCGTCCGATCTTCATGTCCCGCCCCTCTGTTGTCATCGATTCGCAGTGCAGATCGATGGGGTTATCGATATGGGTGACAGGACTCTATCCAGCGAAAATTCAGGACCTCTATCGCAAATCGGCAAACAGTGGCGCGCGTTGCCCGTGACGGCGCCCGACGGCAGCGTCGCGGTGCGCGTGCGTCATTCGGGGCGCGTCGTCTGGGACGGCAGCTCGCCGAACAGGTCGCGATACTCGCGCGCGAAATAGCCGAGGTGCGTGAACCCCCAGCTCGCGGCGGCCTCGCCGACGCCGAGCTGCTGCACGGACGTCGTGCGCAGCATGCGGCGCACCGCGTTCAGCCGGATCGTGCGCAAATAGCCGACCGGCGTGACGTCGGCCACGCGTTGAAAACTCGTTTGCAGCGTGCGGCGGCTGCAGCGCAGCGCGCGGCACAGTTCGAGCACGGTGACGGGCTCCTCGGGCCGGTCGCGCAGATGCTTCTCGCAACGGCTCACGATGTCGCTGTAGGTGGCGTGCGTGATGTCGCGGCGCTCGACGCCGATGCCCTGCTCGAGCGCGTCGAGGAACATGCCGAGCATCGCGTCGCGGAACATCTTGCGGGTAGCCGCGTATTCGAGGTGGCCCGGATTGCGCTGCGCGTCGTCGATCAGCGCCGACAGCCGCACGCCGAGCGCGACGCCCTGCTCGTCGGACAGTCGCGTCACGTGGCGCAGCTTGCGTGCGCCGGATGCGCCGAATTCGGCTTCGCACAGCTCGTCGACCATGTCGGACGCCGCGCTGATCCCGACGAGCCCCATCCCTTCCGGCGTGTGGAATTCGAAATCCTCGCCGGCGCGCAGCGCGAGCAGCGCATAGCCGTCGATGGGCTGGCCCTGGAACGTGCCCGCAAGCGGCACGGACAGCGGCACCGCGAGCGACGTGCGGCCGGCCGGTGCGAGCCCGGTTTGCGCGACACGCCGGTTGGTCGTTTCGCGAAAGAAGTGGAAATCGTCGTACAGCACCTGCGTGACGGTGCCCTTGAAGCGGCCCGGCGTCATCTGGCGGTAGACCTGATGCCAGCCCGCGATCGCGAGCCCGTGATCGTGCACGTCTTCGTGTGAGCGTGACTGGAACAGCATCGGCATCTCCGGTAAAACCCCTAAACGCGGCCGCCGGGCTTCCCCGGCGCGCAACGCCACAGCTTACCCGTGCAAAATCCTGCGTAGTGCGGTTTCGAACGCAAGACAGGCCGCCGACAGCGCGGCGGCCTGCTCGCCCGTCAGGCGGACGTAGCGGCGAAACGACGGCATCCGGTTCACGACCTCGCTGCCGCCGAACGGCACGATCGCGAGCGTCCAGCGGCCGTCGTGCGCGTCGATCGTGCAGTCGGTCAGGTGCAGCGGCCGCAGCGCGTCGGCCAGCGACGGCTCGGCCACCAGCGCGGCCAGCGTGTCGACGAATCCGGGGTCGCATCCCGGCACGGCCACCGCGTCGATGCCCGTACAGCGCAA
>NZ_JAAGPB010000914.1:0-246 GCF_017104585.1 Burkholderia sp. Ac-20392 | reverse complement strand
TATAATTAGACACGACTGAATAGGAAGTGAACAGTATCGAGTCTCAGTGTGACAGAGTAACGACAAAGAGTAGAAAGGAAGGAACGAGATCAGTATAATAGGAAAATACAAACAGTTGTAATTATACAATGGAGGGAGAATGAGTAATATGAATCATTATCAGTATTACAGAGTGGATTAGTAGAGATTACAAATAAGCGTGAAATATCTTATTTTTTTTTTTTTTTTTTTTTAATGACACGGCCA
>NZ_JAAGPB010000913.1:0-1600 GCF_017104585.1 Burkholderia sp. Ac-20392 | reverse complement strand
CGTTCGACGAGGCGTCGCTCGCGACGCTCGAGCCGCGTCCGACGCTCGCGATCGTGTCGGGCCTCTACGAACTGTTCGGCGAGAACGCGCTGATCGAGCGCTCGCTGCGCGGGCTCGCGCAGGCCGTGCCGCCGGGCGGCTATCTCGTCTATACGGGGCAGCCGTGGCATCCGCAGCTCGAATTCATCGCGCGCGCGCTGAACAATCACCGCGGCGAAGCGACCTGGGTGATGCGCCGCCGCTCGCAGGCCGAGATGGACGAACTCGTCGCGCGCGCGGGCTTCCGCAAGCTCGACCAGCGGATCGACGAAATGGGCATTTTCACGGTCAGCCTCGCGCAGCGGGTCGACGCGTCATGAGTGCGTTCGACGGCGACGCGAGCGGCCTCGCCGAGCCGGCGTCTGCCGCCGGCGCGCGCGACGCGTCGTTCGCGCTGCGCTTCGGCTGGCTCGCGGTGATGGGGGCCGTGTTCTTCTCGACCTACGGTTTCGCGAACTGGCTCGCCGCGCGCCGCGCGGCGGTGCCGACCTTCGCGTTCGGGTGGGAGCATGCGATCCCGTTCGTGCCGTGGACGATCGTGCCGTACTGGTCGATCGACCTGCTGTATGCGCTGTCGTTCTTCTTCTGGACGCGCCGTGCCGACCTGCTCGATCACGTGAAGCGGCTGTTGACCGTGCAGTTGATTTCGGTCGCGTGCTTCATCGCGTGGCCGCTGCGCTTCGGGTTCGAGCGGCCCGACGCGGGCGGCGTGGCCGGTGCGCTGTTCACGCTGCTGATGGGCTTCGACAAGCCGTTCAACCAGGCGCCGTCGCTGCACATCGGGCTGCTCGTCGTGCTGTGGGCCGTCTATGCGAAGCACCTGCGCGGCACGCTCGCGCGTGTCGTGCTGCACCTGTGGTTCGCGGCGATCGGCGTGTCGGTGCTGACCACCTACCAGCATCACGCGATCGACGTGCCGACTGGCGCGGCCGTCGGCTGTCTCGCGCTGTTCCTGTTTCCGCTGCGCGATGCCGCGGGCCGGCTGCCGGGCGCCGCTGCGTCGCCGGGCGCGGCCGGCCGTGCGCTCGCGCGCCGCTATGCGCTTGGCGCGGCGGCGGTCGCGCTGGTGGCGCTCTGGTGCGTGCCGCGCGCGCCCGGCTGGGCGCTGGCGGCAGGGTGGGTCGCGCTGGCGCTCGCCTGTGTCGCGTGGATCTACCGGCGCGGCGCGCCCGGCGCATTCCAGAAGGACGCGCACGGGCGTTTTCCGGTCGTCATTCGCTGGCTGCTCGCGCCGACGATTGCGGGCGCGTTCGTCAATTCGCGACTGTGGACGTTCCGGCAGCCGGCGCCGGTGCGGATTGACGAACGCGTCTCGATCGGCCGTACGCCGACGACCCGCGACGTGCGCCGCCACGGCTTCACGGCGCTGGTCGACCTGACCGCCGAAATGCCGCGCTGGGCCTCGGTCGATGCAGCGCTCGCGTATGCGACCGTGCCGCAGCTCGATCTCGTCGCGCCGACGGCCGGGCAACTCGCGCAGGCCGTCGCGGCGCTCGAACGCCTGCACGGGGAAGGGCGCGACGTGCTGGTCTGCTGCGCGCTCGGCTACGGGCGCAGCGTG
>NZ_JAAGPB010000912.1:0-2059 GCF_017104585.1 Burkholderia sp. Ac-20392 | reverse complement strand
CCGGGCGCCCGCGCCGGCCCGCGAGTCGCCGCATCGTCGCGCCAGGCGGGCGTCGGCCCCGGCACGGCGATGCAAAATTCCCGCAAGTTTAGTGCATCCGGCCCGCGACCTGCCCGAGACGACCGGAAAGCGCCACCCGCCAGGCCTCGGAGAACCACCCTGCGGCCGGCATCGCGCCCTAAAAATATTGAATGGAAAGGCTCAAGTAATACATATGTAATTATTCGGTGCGACGATCGCGTCCCATTCGACTCCGTGCGACACGCCACGACAGCCGCACCGCCGGAGCGATCGCCCCTTTCCGACTCCCGTTTCGAAGGTTCATCGACATGCTCTTCAAGCGCCCGACCTCCCTGCGCTACGTCCCGTTCGCCTGTGCCGCCGCGTTCCTGCTCGCTGCTTGCGGTGGCGACGACGACGTCGCGTCCGATCCCACCCAGCCGATTTCCGCGAAGGTCCAGGTGGTCGGCCATCGCGGCGCGAGCGCGCTGCGCCCCGAACACACGCTCGCGTCGTACCGCAAGGCGGTCGAGGACGGCGCGGACGTGATCGAGCCCGACCTCGTGTCGACCCGCGACGGCGTGCTGGTCGCGCGTCACGAGAACGAGATCTCGGGCACGACGAACGTGTCGACGCTGCCGCAGTTCGCGAGCCGCAAGGCGACCAAGACGATCGACGGTGCGGAGCTGACGGGCTGGTTCACCGAGGATTTCACGCTCGCCGAGCTGAAGACGCTGCGCGCCCGTGAGCGCATTCCGCAGGTGCGCCCCGCGAACACCGCGTACAACGACCAGTTCGAGATTCCGACGTTCGACGAGATCGTCGCGCTCGCGAAGCAGATGTCCGCGCAGACTGGCCGCACGATCCACCTGTATCCGGAAACCAAGCATCCGACCTACTTCCAGTCGATTGGCCTGCCGCTCGAAGACCGTCTCGTCGATGCGCTGCTGAAGGATTCGTACACGGCGCGCACGGCGACCGTCTACATCCAGTCGTTCGAGGTCGCGAACCTGAAGACCATCCGCAACCGGATCAAGTCGAGCCAGCCGAACTGGAAGCTCGTGCAGTTGATGGACGAAGCCGGCCAGCGCCCGTACGACTTCGTGAAGGCGAACGACAAGCGCACCTACGGCGACCTGTCGACGCGCGACGGCATGCGCGAGGTCGCCACCTATGCGAACGGCGTCGGCCCGTACAAGACGTCGATCATCGCGGTCGCCGCGGACGGCACGCTGCAGCAGCCGACGCCGTACGTGCGCTATGCGCACGAAGCCGGCCTGGTCGTGCATCCGTACACGTTCCGCCCGGAGAACAACTTCCTGCCCGCGTCGTTGAAGGATGGCGGCACGCCGGCCACGCGCAACACGGCCGGCTCGGTACGCGAGATCCAGGCGTACCTGCGCGCGGGCATCGACGGCTTCTTCACCGACGATCCGGCCGTCGGCCGCACGGCGGTCGATACGTTCAAGCGCTGACACGCGCGGAACGTACCCGACATGCGGCAACGGGGCGCGGCGTACGACGTACCGCCGCGCCCCGTTACGCCGTATCGGTCAGATCACGTTGAAGTGATGCGTGCCGTCCCGCTTCAACTGATCGACCAGCCCGTATTCCCAGTCGAGATACGCCTGCATCGCAGCCGCCGCGTTGTCGGTGCCTTCGTACGGGCGCCGGTAGCGATCGACGCGCGGTGACGCCAGATGCGTCTCGCCGCTTTCGAGCGGCAGCCCGGCCTCGATCCACGCGGCCGTGCCACCGGTGAGCACCGTGATGTCAGCCGAAGCCGGCAGCAGCGCGCGGGCGTCGTCCGCCGCGAACCGCGCCAGCAGGCTCGACCCGCACGTGAACACGTAGCGCTTCGCGGGCGGAATCGCCGCGAGCGCATCACGCAACTGCGCCCGCACGGCGAACCACGCGCCCGGGATATGCCGCTTCACGTAGTTCGCGCTGGCCGTCACGTCGACGATCGCCAGCTCGCCCGGCGCGGCCTCCTTCAGCCAGCCCGCGAGCGTCGCGGGCGATACGTCGGTCACGGTCGGCGTCGCCGGCACGTCGCGCG
>NZ_JAAGPB010000911.1:0-2071 GCF_017104585.1 Burkholderia sp. Ac-20392 | reverse complement strand
TGTCCCTACGCGAAGCTCGTGCGAGCTAGGTGTCGGCCGCGCGCACCGGGCTCGATCTCTGCACGCGCATGTTCGACGTCGCCGGCGCCCGCGCGACGCACGGCGCGCTGCGGCTCGACCGGCACTGGCGCAACCTGCGCACCCACACGCTCCACGACCCGCTCGCGTACAAGATTCGCGAGATCGGCGAATGGGCGCTCAAGCGAACCTATCCGACGCCGGGCTTCTACTCGTGAACCACTCCCCTTCCGATGCGTGGCCCGACGCCGCGCCCGTCCTCACGCTGCCCGACCGGTCCGCGCTTGCGACATCCATCCGTGCCCGCGCGCAGGTATTCGTCGATCCGCGCTCGGTCGCGCTGCTCGAACGGATTCGCCTGGTCGCACCGAGCGACGCCAACGTGCTGATCGTCGGCGAGACCGGCACCGGCAAGGAACTGATCGCGCGCCACGTGCACGGCCTCAGCCGCCGCAATAGCGGGCCGTTCATCGCGGTGAACTGCGGCGCGTTCTCCGAAACGCTCGTCGAGAGCGAACTGTTCGGCCACGAGAAAGGCGCGTTCACCGGCGCGTTCAGCGCGAAGCCAGGCTGGTTCGAAGCCGCGAACGGCGGCACGCTGTTTCTCGACGAGATCGGCGACCTGCCGTTGTCGATGCAGGTCAAGCTGCTGCGCGTGCTGCAGGAGCGCGAGGTCGTGCGGCTCGGTTCGCGCACGGGCGTGCCGATCGACGTGCGCGTGGTCGCCGCGACCAACGTGGATCTGCAGCAGGCCGTCGCGAACGGGCAGTTTCGCGGCGACCTGTTCTATCGGCTCAACGTCGTGCAGCTCGCGGTGCCGACGCTGCGCGAGCGCCCGGGCGACATCCTGCCGCTCGCGCGCCACTTCTTCGACGACTACCGCAGCCGCCTCGGCTACGGGCCACGCAGCATCGACCCGCGCGCCGAGCGCCGGCTCGAGGCACACGGCTGGCCCGGCAATATCCGCGAACTCGAGAACGTGATCCATCACGCGCTGCTCGTGAGCCGCAACGATTCGCTGCAGGAGGCCGACCTGCACATCGCGTCGCCGGGCGTGCCGACGGTCGCCGTGAATTCGTCAGCGGCGGAACCCGACCCGGCCGCCGGCGCACAGGCCGCACTCGAACGCGCGCTGCGCGACCTGTTCGACGAAGATCACGGCAACCTGTTCGAACACATCGAGGACACCGTGATGCGCGTCGCGTTCGAATTCAGCCACCGCAACCAGATCCAGGCCGCACGGCTGCTCGGCATCAGCCGCAACGTGCTGCGCGCGCGGCTGATTCGCGCGAAGGAAATCGCGGCGATGAAGTAGCCACGTATGGGAGGCGCGCCGCCGCCCCGCTCCGGCGCGATTCGCGCCGTGATCCTTACTGCAACGTCCGAACCTGATGTATCGTGGCGCGAAGCGTGCGCCTCGTCTCGCCTCTGCAGGCGGTCATCCATTTCATGATCGCCTGCCCCCGCCGACGGCGCGCCCGCATGATCCTCCGCAACACGAATGGCCGTCCGGCGCCCGTGCAGGCCCGGCCGAGCCTCGTTCACCCGTCCGGAATCCGTCGCCATGAAAAAGCTTGTCAACCGCCCGTCCGATGTCGTGCGAGAAATGCTGGAAGGCATCGCACGGCAGTCGCCGCATGTCGCGATCCTCGGCGACGAGCACGTGCTCGTCCGCCAGCCGCTGCCCGAGCCCGCGCAACGCCCCGTCGCCATCCTGTCCGGCGGCGGCAGCGGCCACGAGCCCGCACACGGCGGCTATGTCGGCGAAGGGATGCTGAGCGCGGCCGTCTGCGGCGAAGTGTTCACGTCGCCGTCCACCGACGCCGTGCTCGCCGCGATCCGCGCCAGCGCCGGCCCGAACGGCGCCTTGCTGATCGTGAAGAACTACACGGGCGACCGGCTCAATTTCGGGCTCGCCGCCGAACTCGCGCGCGCCGAAGGCATTCCGGTCGAGACGGTCATCGTCGCCGACGACGTATCGCTGCGCGGCCGCGTCGAGCGCGGCCAGCGGCGCGGGATCGCCGGCACCGTGCTGATCCACAAGCTCGCCGGC
>NZ_JAAGPB010000910.1:0-1751 GCF_017104585.1 Burkholderia sp. Ac-20392 | reverse complement strand
CGTGCGGCTGGTGCGCGACGTCGCGCGCCGTGCACGCCGTGCCGAGGTGATCTACGCGAACACGCAGCGTGCGATGGTGGTTGCCGCGCTGGCCGGGCGGCTCGCGCGCAAGCCGGTGGTGTGGCACCTGCGCGACATCGTCAGCACCGACCATTTCGGCAGCAAGCAGTTGCTGGCGATCAAGTACTGCGCGCGGCTCGGCGTCACGCGCGTGATCGCGAACTCCGACGCGTCCGCGCAGGCGTTCCGTACGCTGACGGGCTTCACGCCGCAGCACGTCGACGTCGTGTTCAACGGCATTTCGGCCGAGCCGTTCGATGCGCTGGAAGGCGTCAGCCAGGCCGCGCTGCGCGCGCGGCTGGGGTTGCCCGAGCACGCATGGCTGGTCGGTTCGTTCAGCCGCCTCGCGCACTGGAAGGGGCAGCACGTGTTGCTGGAGGCGGCCGCGCGGCATCCCGACATGCACGTGGTGCTGGTCGGCGCGCCGCTGTTCGGCGAGGACGAATACGCGGCGCAACTGCATGAATACGTTGTCCGGCACGGGATGGGCGCTCGCGTGCATTTCCTCGGGTTCCAGCGCGACGTGGCCGCCTGCATGACGGCGGTCGACGTGGTTGCGCACACGTCGATCACGCCCGAGCCGTTCGGGCGCGTGATCGTCGAAGGGATGCTCGCGCGCCGGCCGGTCGTCGCGGCCCGCGCGGGCGGTGTCGTCGAGATCATCGAGGACGGCGACAACGGGCTGCTCTGCGCGCCGGGCGATGCGACGGCGCTGGCCGATGCGCTGGATACGCTGAAGCGCGACGGCGCGCTGCGCGATCGGCTCGTCGCGAGCGGGCGTGCGACGGCGGTGCGCCGGTTCGGCACCGAAACCTACGTGGAGCGGGTCGAGAAGATCCTCGCGGATACGGCGAAGGCCGCGAAGGCGAAGAAGCAGTAAACGGCGCGAGCCGGCGGGAAACGAGCCCTCATGCGGCGGTGTGCTGCGTGGGGGCTTTGTTTTTCAGCGCTGCAGGCGTTTGTTCTGCGCCGTCAGGGCGCGTGCTTGGCCGGTTGCGGATTGGGAGGGCGCGGTTGGCGACGGGATAAGGCGACGCCAAACGGAGACGGCAGAGCGAGACGGCAGAGGGAAACGGCAGAGGGAAACGGCAGAGGGAAACGGCAGCAGGTGACGCCAGCAGGTGATGCCAGAAGGAAACGCCAGAAGGAAACGCCAGAAGGAAACGCCAGAAGGAAACGCCAGAAGGAAACGCCAGAAGGAAACGCCAGAAGGAAACGCCAGAAGGAAACGCCAGAAGGCCGCGCCTAGGCAGCCCCGGTGGTGAAAGCCGGTCGAGGACGGCTCATGCGGGCCGTAGCGCGGCCCGACGCCGGAAGGCTACCCTTCACGCCAACCCGGCATGCCGGCGCGCTCAGGCCATGAAAAAGCCCCCGCGCAGCGGGACGCCGC
Organism: Burkholderia sp. Ac-20392; assembly: GCF_017104585.1. Lineage (NCBI taxonomy): Bacteria > Pseudomonadati > Pseudomonadota > Betaproteobacteria > Burkholderiales > Burkholderiaceae > Burkholderia > Burkholderia sp. Ac-20392. The sequence goes on along the minus strand of NZ_JAAGPB010000910.1, from coordinate 301 downwards.
GCGGGGGGCTCGGGCAAGCATGCCGGCCGGGTCAGACGGCCCGTTCGGGCGCCGGCGTGACAACGCGGGCGGGACGGGTCGGCTTGAAGCTGGCCGACCACGTCATCGCGGGCCGTTCGAACATCCGGTAGAACACATACGCGACCGGGATCGCGGCGGCCATGAACGCGAACGACGGCCAGATCGACAACTGCAGCTCGGAATGGAACAGCACCGAGCCGAGGCAGACGAACAGCGGCAGGTGGATCAGGTACAGCGAGTAGCTGAAGTCGCCGAACCAGCTCAGCACGCGCAGCGGCGA
>NZ_JAAGPB010000909.1:0-1606 GCF_017104585.1 Burkholderia sp. Ac-20392 | reverse complement strand
CCTGTCGCTCGCGCGCACCGCGCACGTGACGCTGTCTGCCTGCGGCGTCGCGGCGCTGATCCGCAGCGCGCCGTGGCTGTACGAAGTGATCCGCTACGGCGGCGCGCTCTATCTCGCCTATGTCGCGATCCAGGTGTTCCGTTCGCCCGTGTTCGCGCTCGGCGATGGCGACGCGGCGGCGACGGCGGGCGAGTTGCGCCAGTCGTTCGTGAAGGGCTTGCTCACCAACCTGCTGAACCCGAAGGCGCTGCTGTTCTGCTCGGTGCTGCTGCCGCAGTTCGTGCGCCCGGAGGCCGGGCCGGTCGTGCTGCAGATGTTCGAGCTGGGTGCGCTGCTGGTGGCGGCCGGCGTGTGCTTCGACCTCGCATGCGTGTTCGGCGCGTCGCGGATCGCCGCGTGGATGCGCGCGCATCCGCTCGCGCAGACGGTGCAGCGCTGGACGTTTTCCGCGGCGCTGATCGGCTTTGCGCTGCGCCTGTCGATGGACTGAGTGCCGCGGCGGCGTCGCGCCGGCGCAGGTTGCGCGGCGCGTCGCCGCACCGGATGAAGGCCGCGTGCAACGCCGGCCCGCGCGTGCGCCCCGTCGCAGAAGGGCGTGCGCGCAAATCGTCTGACTGATCTAAACTCCCTGTTACTTCGCGCTGCGCGAACCCGACCGACCGAACGGAACCGTCTCCCGCCGGCCCTGTCCGATTTCCTGGCTGTTCCGTGCAACGCGGTACCAAGGAGGGTCTGAACATGGCAAGGCATCTTCACGCCGACCGTGAACCCCGAATCGTCGCCGAGTCCAAGTGCCTCGGCCCATGCGATCCGGCAGAACGCATCCACGTCACGATCATGTTGCGGCGGCAGGAAGAAGGGCAACTCGATACGCTGCTTCACCAGCTCGCCACCGGCGACGCGCAAGCGAAACCGGTGTCGCGTGCCACCTTCGCGCAACGCTTTTCCGCCAATCCCGACGATATTCGCAAGGCCGAGGACTTCGCGCGTCGTCACCAGCTGACGGTCGATCGCGTCGATCCCGTTGAAAGCGTCGTCGTGCTGTCCGGCACGATCCAGCAGTTCGAAGCCGCGTTCGGCGTCAAGCTCGAGCGCTTCGAGCATCAGTCGATCGGCCAGTATCGCGGCCGCTCCGGCCCGATCGCGCTGCCCGACGATCTCGGTGACGCCGTCACGGCCGTGCTCGGCCTCGACAGCCGTCCGCAGGCGCGGCCGCACTTCCGGCTGCGACCACCGTTCAAGCCCGCGCGCGGCGGCGCGGCGGGCGTCACGTTCACCCCGATCCAGCTGGCATCGCTGTACGGCTTCCCGGCCGGCGACGGCGCGGGGCAGTGCATCGCGATCATCGAACTCGGCGGCGGCTACCGCGCGGCCGACATCCAGCAGTATTTCCGCGGGCTCGGCATCACGACCCCGCCGACGCTCGTCGACGTGAACGTCGGCACCGGCCGCAACACGCCGACCGGCGACCCGAGCGGCCCGGACGGCGAAGTCGCGCTCGACATCGAGATTGCCGGCGCGATCGCACCGGCCGCGAAGATCGCCGTGTACTTTGCGGCGAACAGCGACGCGGGCTTCATCCAGGCCGTCAACGCGGCCGTCAGCA
>NZ_JAAGPB010000908.1:0-245 GCF_017104585.1 Burkholderia sp. Ac-20392 | reverse complement strand
GGCCGGATCATTAAAAAAAAAAAAAAAAAATAAAAAAAAAAAAAAGAAAAAAAAGAAATATAACAAAAAAGTAACAAAATCACAACTAACTGACAATGCACATACAATCGTCCAGCCACCAATCACTAGTAAGTGATGGTGTCAATGTGAGTGTCTCGAACAATTAACAGCGCATAACACTATACTATACCATAAACATGTACTGCAACACACAAGCGTCATAGACCGTATTACTATGTAACATA
>NZ_JAAGPB010000907.1:0-2082 GCF_017104585.1 Burkholderia sp. Ac-20392 | reverse complement strand
GCGCGACGTCCTGATGCAGCGGCGGCAACGTCGCCTGCGCGAGCTGCAGCTCGGCACGCGCCTGCGCAACCGCGAACGACGTGCCGAGGCCGCGCCGGTTCGATTGCTCGGTCAGCCGCCGCGTGGCGTCGAGGCTCGCGACGTTGTCCGTCGCGATCCGCAGCCGCTCCTGGGTCGCGCGCAGTTCCGCGTAATCCGACGCGAGCTCGGCCAGCAGGCTCACGAGGATCGCGTGGCGATCGTCGTCGAGCGCATCGAGCTGCGCATCGGCCGATTCGACCGCGCGTCGCGTACCGCCGAACAGGTCGAGTTCCCACGACGCATCGAAGCCGAGCCGGTAGGTGCGCGACTGGCCGATGCCGGGCGGCCATTCGAGCGCCCGCGATGAACGGATTGCATCGGCGTTCCCGCCGGCTGTCACGGTCGGGCCGAGGCGGCTCGCGATCTGGTCGCGTTCGGCGCGCGCCTGCAGCAGCCGCTGGCGCGCGATCGCGAGATCCTGGTTGTGCGCGATCGCCTGGTCGACCAGCGCATCGAGCTGCGCGTCGCCGAACGTGCGCCACCAGTTCTGCAACTGCACGGGATCGGTGGCCACCGTGTCGCGCGGCGCGCTCCAGCCGGGCGGATGCGCGGGCTGCGGCGCCACGTAATCGGGGCCCACCGTCGTACAAGCGGCCAGCGCGCACGTGCAGGCTGCGATGAAGGCGCGTGCGTAGCGTGGCGTGCGCAGCGGAGGGAGCGGACATCGCATCGTCACCATCGTCACCATCTTCACATCCACGCGTGCAGCCACGACGCGAGCCGGCCGCGCGGCGTGCGCTCGTGTCCATGTTCGCCGACTTCGACGCTGCACGTCATGCCTGCCGCCAGCAGCACGCCGGCCGGCACGCGGTCGATTTCGATGCGCACCGGAATGCGCTGCGCGAGCCGCACCCAGCTGAAGGTCGGGTTGACGGCCGGCAGGCCGAGTTCGTCGAGCGTGCCGTTCTCGTCCGCGATGCCGCGGCCGATGCTCGTCACGTGCCCGCTCAGCAGCGAATCGAAGCCCATCAGCCGGATCGTTGCGGGCGCACCCGTCGCGATGCGGCGCAGCTTCGTTTCCTCGAAATAGCCGGTGATCCAGAAGCTGTGCGCGTCGAGCACCGAGATCCCGGGCTTGCCTTCGACCGCGTAGTCGCCGTGACGCAGGCGCAGCTGCGTCACGTAGCCGTCGACCGGCGAGCGCAGCGTCGTGCGTTCGAGGTCGAGCTTTGCGACGTCGAGCGCGGCCAGCGCCTTGCGATGCTCGGCCTGCGCGATCGACACGGCGCGGCTCGAACGCTGGATGTCCTCGCGCGGCACGAGATCGTCGAGGCCGGTGCGCCGCTGCGCTTCGTCGCGCTTCTGGCGCATCGACTCGGCGGTCGCGGCGACCTGCGCTTCCGCCTGTTCCACCGCCAGCGCGAAGCGCTGCGGGTCGATCCGGTACAGCACGTCGCCTTTCGCGACGCGCTGGTTGTCGACCACCGCGACTTCGACGACGGTGCCCGACACTTCGGGCGCGATCCGCACGACGTGCGCGCTGACGCGCGCGTCGCGCGTCCACGGCGCGAGGACGTACGCATGCCAGAGTGCGGCGACCAGCACGATCGCGACGGCCACCGTGGCGAGCGTCAGCAGGGAGCGGGTGAGGGGTTTGAGCGACATGACGCGATACGTTCCGACGAGAGGCTAGAAGTAGAGGATCAGCGTGGCGACCAGCACGAGCGAAATCGCGAACTCGAACAGCGCCGGATGCCACACGCGGCGCAGCACGCCGAGCCGCGCGAGCAGCGCGCGCACAGCCATGTAGATCGGCACCGTTGCGCACGCATAGACGAAAAACGGCGGCAGGTAGATGCCGGCCAGCGGGAATTCACTGAGCATCGCGGGCGCGCTCCGGAACGGCGGTGAAATAGGCGGCGTACGTATGCAGCAGCACATGGACGTCGGCGAACGCGGCCATCAGCCACTTCAGTTCGGTATTGCCCGGCTGGGCGGCGGCGAGGCCGGCGAGGGCGTGCGCGGCGCGCCGCGCATGCCGGAGAGCGGAAGAGCACACGT
>NZ_JAAGPB010000906.1:0-1931 GCF_017104585.1 Burkholderia sp. Ac-20392 | reverse complement strand
GCGTGATGCCAGCCGGCGCCGTCGAGCCGCATCACGCCGGTCGCATCGATCGGGCCGTTCAGCATCAGGTGTGCGCCGGCCGCGTTGCAGCGCGCGAGCGCTTCGACGGCGAGTCGCGCGAACGCGGCTGCATCGAGCGATTTCACGCGCAGTTGCACGAGCGTCTCGCCGCGCGCGAGCACGGCGGACAGCCGGTCGAGGAACGCCGCGCCATCGGCTGCCGACGCGGACGCCGGTTCCGGCGTGATCACGCAGCAGCGCGGCAGCGTGGCGTTCATCGCGTGCGGCGAAGCGCGGCCGTCACTCGTCGGCCTCTTTCGCGATCTTCGGGTAGACGCGCACGAGCACGATGCGCGGCCCGTTCATCTTCTTCACGACGACGTCGAAGCGGTCGAACGACACGCGCTGCCCTTCGGTCGGCAGGTCGCTGAGCGCCTGGATCACGAGGCCGCCGACCGATTCCGCGCGGCCTTCGTCGATGTCGATGCCGAGCGCCTGTTCGAGCGACACGACCGGCAGGCTGCCCTTGCCCATCAGCGTGCCGTCGTCGAGGCGGCTCCAGTCGGCGTCGCCCTGGCGGAACTCGTCGTGGATCTGGCCGACCAGTGCGCCGAGCAGGTTGTCGAGCGTCAGGAAGCCGATCGGCTTCTCGCCCTTGTTGCCGACCAGCGCGAAGTGCGGCGCGCCCTTGCGGAAGCGGCGGAACAGGTCGAGCGCCGGCGTGTCGGGCTTCACGTACTGCACGGGGCGTACGTAGTCCGACAGGTCTTCGAGCGCCGCGCCCGCATGACGTGCGAGCAGCAGGTCCTTCAGGTGGATCAGCCCGCTCACCTGCTCGCGCGACGCGTCCTCGAACAGCGGATAGCGGCTGAAGCGGTGCCGCGCGACGATCTCCATGTTGTCGGGCAGCGGCAGGTCGCGGCGCAGACCGATCATTTCATGGGCCGGCCGCATCAGGTCCGACACCGTCATCGACGAAAAATCGAGCGAATGCGCGAGCGTGTTCCACTCGTCGTTGCTGTACGTGCCGCGCGCTGGCTGGGCCGGATTGCCGGCCGTGCTGCGGCGGCTGCGCAGGATCAGCTTCAGCTCGTCGGTCGAGTAGTGGGCGTCGCCGCCGTGGTCGGCGGACAGCCCCGCGAGCCTCAGCACCGCGTTGGCGCTGTTGTTGAGCACCCAGATCGCCGGATACATCGCCCAGTAGAACGCATAGAGCGGCAGCGCGACCCACAGGCCGACCTTCTCCGACTGGCGGATCGCCATCGATTTCGGCGCCAGCTCGCCGACGACGATGTGCAGGAACGAGATCAGCGAGAACGCGAACACCAGCGAGATCAGGTGCACGACGCGTTCGGACTGCACGCCGATCAGGTCGAGCAGCGGGCCGAGCAGTTGTGCGAAGGCCGGTTCGCCGACCCAGCCGAGGCCGAGCGACGCGAGCGTGATGCCGAGCTGGCACGCGGAAAGATACGCGTCGAGCCGGCCGTGCACGATACCGAGGATGCGGCCGCGCAGGCCGTGCTTGCGGGCCAGTGTCTTGACGCGCGTGGCGCGCAGTTTGACGAGGCCGAATTCGGCCGCGACGAAGAACCCGTTCAGGGCCACCAGGAACAACGCGCCGATGAGCGCGAAGATCTGTAACAAAGAAACACTCCGGTTATGACAGGCCCATCAGTATAGAGCCAGAAAGGAATTTGTAATGTGTCGGGCGGCCGATTGCTTACACCGGCGCCTCACCGGGGACGGAGAACGTGAGGGTGGCGGTGGCGCCGTCGGCGAACGCGTCGTGCGAGAACGTGCCGCCGTGTGCGAGCGCGACGCGCTGGCAGAGCGCGAGCGTCCAGGCGATCCGCTTGGCGTCGCGCTCGCGCAGCATCTCGCGTCGTGCGCACGCTTCGAGCGCGTGCGGCTGCGCAGGATCGGCGAGCGCA
>NZ_JAAGPB010000905.1:0-2106 GCF_017104585.1 Burkholderia sp. Ac-20392 | reverse complement strand
GGCGGGGGCCGCCGCGGTCGCAAGGGGCGCGAGCATCGTCGTGTCAGGCGGCGTGCTGCTGGCGGCGCAGTTGCGCGTCGAGCTGCTGCAGCGTCGTGTACTGCGTGATGTTCAGCGCTTCCGGGTCGATCGAGCCGTAGAGCTGTTCGCAGAACACGATCAGCTCGACGATGTTCAGCGAATCGATGCCGAGTTCGCCGATGCCGGCGTCGGTGTCGACGGTCTCGACGTTGAGGATCTTCGCGACTTCGCGGGACAGGATGTCGAGCGCGTCGGCCGGAACGTTCTGGGTCGTCATGAGAGGAGCTCCTGATAATGAAGTGGGTTGATCGGGATCGATCGGCCTGTCGCGTGGGTCAACTGCCGGCTTCGCAGCGCAGGCTCTTGCGAAGCTCGTGATAACAACGGTACGAACTGCCTTCCATCTTCGAAAACGCCAGCAGGTCGCGCTGGTCGTCGAACGTGGCGACCCTGCCGTCGCGCACGAGCGCCGTCAGGAATTCGTTCGACAGCAGCTTGATCGCGAGCACGCGCTGCACCTTGCCGAAGCTGTAGTGCGCGTCGTCGGTCTGGCTGCGGGCGGCGTCGGCGATGAACTGGTGGACGGCGCGCGCGTCGGCGTCGAGTTCGACGCGGCCGGTGCGTTCGAGCCAGCCGACGTGCGCCATCAGCGCACGGACGAAGTAGGGGCGCACGACGGTCAGGTATTTGTTGAACACGGTCGGGCCGCCAATGCGCAGGCGATCTTCGGCGCTCACGCGCACCTGGCCGCCGACGTTCGCGAGCTGAAGGTTGCCCGCGAGGAACGGCGCGCCGCAGGTCGTGCGCTTCAGCTTGCGATACTCGTCGGGCCACACGAGGTAGGCGGCCGGGAACATCACGCCCGGCAATCGCGCGGCGACCACCGCCATGCAGTCGCGATGTGCCTCGATGCCCCATACCTTGTCGACGGTGAGCGCGAGGCCGTTGTCGTCGCTGCGCACGACCGTGCGCCATGCGGCGAGCGTCGGGCCGCCGCCATCGCTCATCAGGAACGCGAAGTTGTGACCGCTGTCGATGCAGTCGCACGCGCGACGGTTCTGGTCGTCGGAGAAGAACAGGCCGAACATGATGCGGATGAACGCGCGCATGAACGGCTTGAACAGGTGATGGAATCCCTCGCGGCTGATCTGTTCGAGCAGCGCTTCGGTGAGCGGCGCCTCGTCGTGCCGTAGCGGCGTCGACGCGGACGAATCGGGCAGCACGTCCGGCGTGGCGGCATGCAACGCAATCACCATCTCGCTGTCGAGCAGCCGCACGGCGGCCGCTTCGACGAGCCGGGCCGCTGCGCGCGGCGGCGTGCCGAGCGACGCGATCATGTCGAAGTGGCGCAGCACCGGATACGCAGCCTGGTCGGCCACGCGCAGCAGCAGCGGTGCGGTCGCGAGCGGGTCGGCGGACGAAGCGGGGACGGAAAGCGTGGACATGGGGCTGGGTTCCTGTCAGAAGCGCACGCGCACGGCGGCGTCGATACGGGTGCCGAGACCGACCATCCGGTACTCGGAGTTGCTGTCGGAGAACGCGCGGGTGACCGCGACATCGACGCTCACGCGCTTGTTCACGTCGGCGACGACCTGCGCGATCGCCAGCAGGCCCTTGTCCTGCGGCGAATAGACCCCGCGCAGCGAGTACTCGACGCGGCCGATCTTCTTGCCGAGCCGCGCGAACAGGTAGTCGCGCAGGTTGCCGTCGACGCTGACGAAATCGGCCGTGCCGCCGAGGCCGGCCAGCGCCGCGCCGGGCGCGACGGGCAGCAGCGCATTGTTCGCGCGGACCGCGCCGACCATCTGGCGCCACTGGTTCGCGTCGTAGCGCGCCTCGTCGTGCGACCACTCGACGATCAGCGAGAAATTGCCGGGCAGCGCGCTCTGCATGCCGACCGCGCTGCGCCACATGTACTGGCGATCGTTGCGGCGATCGACCGCGTCGTATGCGGCCGGCGAATCGAGCGGCGTGCCGTTCGCGATGAACGCGGGCAACGGCCGCGTCGTGCCGCGTTCGAGCCACGCGCTCGCATAGACGGTGTTCGAGCGTGCGACGTCGAACGACAGCGTCGCGCCGGCGCCG
>NZ_JAAGPB010000904.1:0-2030 GCF_017104585.1 Burkholderia sp. Ac-20392 | reverse complement strand
GTGCGTCGAGCTTGGCTTCGCAGTCGGCGCGGGCGGCGACTGCGGGCGCCGCGGCGGCCAGCAGCGCGGCCGCGAGGAAGGGCGTAAGTCGTTGATTCATCATGCTTGTTTGTTGTTTTCCAGATTCGGCCGGTCTGGCGCGGGATGGTCATGTGCCGCGCGTCGATGGGTGCCTCCCCGGGCGCTCGGTTCGCCTGGCTTGTCGGGGCACGAACGGATTTTGGCCCATTTCGGCCGCCGTGGACACGGGATGTGGATTCCCTTTGACCGCGTTGCCGTATTTCCTTTATAATTCAGGGCTTTTCCGCATTCATGCCCACGGAAAAAGAACAGGGAGAGCCTGCACCGCGCCTCGAAGCGCACACAGACAAGCAGGAAGAACACATCGGGCAAAGCAATTTTTTTGGATCGATCATGAAGACGTTTTCCGCAAAAGCCCATGAGGTGACGCGCGAATGGTACGTGATTGACGCGACGGATAAGGTTCTCGGCCGTGTTGCCAGCGAAGTGGCACGCCGTCTGCGCGGCAAGCACAAGCCTGAGTTCACCCCGCACGTCGACACTGGTGATTTCATCATCATCATCAACGCAAGCAAGTTGAAGGTCACGGGCAACAAGACTCTGGACAAGAAGTACTACCGTCACTCGGGTTACCCGGGCGGTATCTATGAAACGACGTTCGGCAAGATGCAAGAACGCTTCCCGGGCCGCGCGCTCGAGAAGGCGGTCAAGGGCATGCTGCCGAAGGGCCCGCTCGGCTACGCGATGATCAAGAAGCTGAAGGTCTACGCTGAAGCTACGCATCCGCATTCGGCTCAACAGCCGAAGGCGCTCGAGATCTAAGGGGAGCCCACATGATCGGTAACTGGAACTACGGTACGGGCCGCCGCAAGAGCGCAGTCGCACGTGTCTTCATCAAGGCTGGCAAGGGCGACATCATCGTCAACGGCAAGCCCATCGCTGACTACTTCTCGCGCGAAACGTCGCTGATGATCGTGCGTCAACCGCTGGAACTCACGAACCACGGCCAGACGTTCGACATCAAGGTCAACGTCAACGGCGGCGGCGAAACGGGTCAGGCAGGTGCAGTGCGCCACGGTATCACCCGTGCACTGATCGACTACGATGCGACGCTGAAGCCGTCGCTGTCGAGCGCAGGCTTCGTCACGCGCGATGCACGTGAAGTCGAGCGTAAGAAGGTTGGTCTGCGCAAGGCACGTCGCGCAAAGCAGTTCTCGAAGCGTTAATTCTGCTTCATGGCCTCGCCGCTCCCGGGCGGCGTCCGCCGGAAAAACCGCCAGTGTTCGCGCTGGCGGTTTTTTTATGTCCGTTTCCAGACGCGTGCTGCCGCGGCCCGCGCGGGCGTGTTTGATGAAATCGACAAGAACCTATTGATTTCATGGACTTCAGCACGATCTTCTGATCGGCCCTACAATAGCGGCTAAAGCTTTTTGGAGAGTTCGCAATGAACGCTGTTACCGAATCCGCAGCAACGACGGCCGAAATGCCGGTTCCGTTCGTCTTCACCGACGCCGCAGCCGACAAGGTCAAGCAACTGATCGACGAAGAGGGCAATCCCGACCTGAAGCTGCGCGTGTTCGTGCAGGGCGGCGGCTGCTCCGGCTTCCAGTATGGCTTCACGTTCGACGAGGAAGTCAACGAGGACGACACCGTGATGAACAAGAACGGCGTCCAGCTCCTGATCGACTCGATGAGCTACCAGTACCTGGTCGGCGCCGAGATCGACTACAAGGACGACCTCAACGGCGCCCAGTTCGTGATCAAGAACCCGAACGCGAGCACCACCTGCGGGTGCGGCTCGTCGTTCTCGGTCTGAGCACACGCCAGATCCGATCCGGTTCGCCGGAATGAAAACGGGGCTTCATGCCCCGTTTTTTATGCCCGTTCACGAGGTTCGCGAGATCGGCGCCCGAGAAGCCCGGCGTGCCGCGCGCGATGACTGCCGCATCGACGTCGTTCGAGATCGGTACCTTGCGCAGGTGCACGCGCATGATCTGTTCGCGGCCGCG
>NZ_JAAGPB010000903.1:0-1996 GCF_017104585.1 Burkholderia sp. Ac-20392 | reverse complement strand
CGTCGAGCGTCGCGACGCCGCCCGGGAACGGATCGAACGCACGCACCTGGCGCGCAAGCACGTCGGCCGGCTTGCGCCAGTCGAGCGCCGCTTCGTGCTTGCCGATCTTTTCCGCATAGGTCACGCCGTCGGCCGGTTGCGGCGTCGCCGGCAGCACGCCGTCGCGCTCGAGCTGCACGAGCGCGTCGACGATCAGTCGCGCGCCTTCGGCGGCGAGCCGGTCGTGCAGCGTCGCGGTCGTCTCGTCGGGTGCGATCGCGATGCGTGCTTCCTCGATCATCGCGCCGGTGTCGAGGCCGATGTCCATCTGCATCAGCGTGACGCCCGTTTCGGCGTCGCCGGCCTCGATCGCGCGGTGGATCGGCGCGGCGCCGCGCCAGCGCGGCAGCAGCGACGCGTGAATGTTGATGCAGCCGTCGCGCGGAATGTCGAGCACTTCCTGCGGCAGCAGCAGGCCGTATGCGGCGACCACCATCACGTCATGCGGGGTCGAGCGCAGCAGCTCGATCGCGTCGGCCGCCTCCGCCGGGTACTTGCCCGCACGGCGCAGCGACGGTGGTTGCGCGACGGGCATCCCGTGCTCGACGGCGTAGCGCTTCACCGCGCTCGCCTGCAATTTCATCCCGCGCCCGGCAGGGCGATCGGGCTGGGTGAGCACGAGCGGCACCGGAAAACCGGCCTCGTGGATCGCGGCGAGGGCAGCCGCGGCGAATTCCGGCGTGCCGGCAAAAACTACGCGCAACGTATGGGTCATGACAGCGTTCGGGGTCGGGCAAGGCGGACGCGCGTTACATCGCGCGTTCGAGTTTCTTCATCTTCGTCTTGATGCGCGTCTGCTTGAGCGGCGACAGGTATTCGACGAACACGCGCCCCATCAGGTGATCCATCTCGTGCTGGACGCACACGGCCAGCAGGCCCTCGCAGTCGAGCTCGAAGGTCTCGCCCTGCTCGTTGAGCGCGCGCACACGCACGTGATCGGGACGCTCGACTTCGTCGTAGATGCCGGGCACCGACAGGCAGCCCTCTTCATAGATCTGCTTTTCATCGCTCGACCACACGATCTCGGGGTTGATGAACGCGCGCAGCTCGTTCTTCTCCTCGGAGACGTCGATCACGATCACGCGCTCGTGCACGTCGACCTGCGTGGCCGCAAGGCCGATGCCCGGCGCCGCATACATGGTCTCGGCCATGTCGGCGACGAGCTTGCGGATCCGGTCGTCGACCTTGTCGACGGGCTTCGCGACCTTGTGCAGCCGCTTGTCGGGGTAATGAAGAATATTGAGTAAAGCCATGGCGTTCGGTATTCGGTGGAGCGGCGTGCCGCATCGGCCATCCGGCCAGCTGGCGCTGCCGCCGGGATGCAATGAAGATGAGGCGGACGCGCGGCGAATCAATGCCGCGGATCATGCCTCCTGCAATTGGCCGGGCGCCTGCGCGCGCGGCCCTGTCGAGTATTTCGGATGATGAAAATTTTATCATGGCGCCACGCGGTCCGCTGGCCACCGCATTCGAGGGGTGCCTCATGTCGCCGCAAGCGCTGACCACCTCCGCCGTGCGCGCGTGGCTGCAGCTCGCGCATGCGCCCGGCCTCGCGCCCGTCGTGCTGCAGGCACTGCTCGATGCGTTCGGCTCGCCGGACGCGCTGCTGCGTGCGTCCGACAAGGCCATCGCCGCCGTAACCAGCCCTGCCGCCGCCAAGGCCGTGCGCGCGAGCGAGCGCAACGATCTCGACACCCGCACCGGCGCCGCGCTCGCGTGGCTCGACGCGCCGGGCAATGCGCTCGTCACGCTCAACGATCCGGCCTACCCGCCGCGGCTGCGCGACCTGCACGATCCGCCGCCACTGCTATATGTAAAGGGCCGGCTCGACCTGCTGCACGCGCGCAGTGTCGCCGTGGTCGGCAGCCGTCACGCAACGCCGCAGGGTCTTGCCGACGCGACGCGCTTCGCACGCGAACTGTCCGACGCCGGGCTTCCGGTCGTGTCGGGCCTCGCA
>NZ_JAAGPB010000088.1:0-23119 GCF_017104585.1 Burkholderia sp. Ac-20392 | reverse complement strand
CGCCTGCCGAGCCTCGATCACGTGCGCGGACTGCGGGGCGCCGTGATCGAGGCTCGGCAGGCGCGCGAGATCGGCGGGAACGGCCGGTGCGCCGTGCTCGCGCAGCAGCGTGGGGCTCGCAACGAGGCATTGGCCGCGCTCGGCCAGCATGCGCAGCGCGAGATCGCTGTCTTCGAGCGGCGGCGGGCGTACGCGGATCGCGACGTCGATCCCTTCGCCGACCACGTCGACGCGCCGGTTGGTCGCTTCCAGATGGATCTCGACGCGCGGGCACGCGACCATGAACGCGGCGATCATCGTGCCGACCAGCGAATCGAGCAGCACGATCGGGCAACTGACGCGCACGATGCCGCGCGGCTCCTCGTGCAGCAGCGCGATCGCTTCGTCGGCCGCATCGGCTTCGACGAGCATCGCGCGGCAATGCGCGTAATAGGTCTGGCCGACGTCGGTAACCGTGAAGCGACGCGTCGAGCGCTGGATCAGCCGCATCCCGAGCCGGGCCTCGAGCAGCGCGATGCGGCGGCTCAGCTTCGATTTCGGCATGTCCAGCGCACGCCCGGCAGGTGCGAAGCCGCCGTGTTCGACGACCTGCACGAAGTAATAGAGATCGTTCAGATCCCGCGCTTTATCGTTCATGAAATGGAACGCTGAGTGCGATTTTGGCAGTCTACCGGATCGATCGTTCCACCACTATATTTCTACCCAGGATGCGAAACACGTGTTTCGCCGCAATTCGGAGAAGGCAATGAAGAAGATCCAGGGTGTGTACAGTGCGCCGCGCGGCCATTGGGTCGGCGACGGTTTCCCGGTGCGTTCGATGTTCAGCTACCAGTCTCACGGTGCGCACCTGAGCCCGTTCCTGCTGCTCGATTACGCCGGCCCGGCCACGTTCGAGCCGGGTTCGGTCTCGGCACCGCGCGGTGTCGGCCAGCATCCGCACCGCGGGTTCGAAACGGTGACGATCGTCTATGACGGCGAGGTCGCGCACCGCGACTCGACTGGCGCGGGCGGCGTGATCGGCCCGGGCGACGTGCAGTGGATGACGGCCGCGAGCGGGATCCTGCATGAGGAATTCCACTCGGAAGGGTTCACGCAGCGGGGCGGCCCGCTCGAGATGGTGCAGCTGTGGGTGAATCTGCCCGCCGCGGACAAGATGGGGGCGCCCGGCTACCAGACGTTGCTGAACGCCGACATCCCCGTGGTCGAGTTGCCGGACGGCGCGGGGCGTGCGCGGATCATCGCGGGTGAACTCGACGGGCGGCGCGGCCCGGCCCGCACGCACACGCCGATCGACGTGTGGGACGTGCGGCTCGTGGCCGGCGGCCATGCGCGGTTCCCGGTCGCCGAAGGGCGCACGCTCGCGGTGGTCGTGCTGAGCGGTACCGTGCAGGTGAACGGCGAGACGGTCGCCCGCGAAGCGCAGTTCGTGCAACTCGGCCGCGACGGCAGTGACGTCGAGATCGAAGCGAACGGCGACGCGAAGCTGCTGATCCTGAGCGGCGAACCGATCGACGAACCTGTCGTCGGTTACGGGCCGTTCGTGATGAACTCGCAAGCGGAGATCCGTACCGCGATCGAGGACTTCAACGGCGGTCGCTTCGGCCAGATGCCGGCATGACGGACAGGCCCCGCGCAATGCGGGGCCTTTTTTTGCGCGCGGACAGTCGGTCGCGCGGCGCGTGCGCTTCGAGGCATAATCGTCGATTGCCGCGCGCCGGCCGGCGCGCCCGAATCAGGACCGACCATGAACGCATCCGCTGCATCCCCGAGCGCCGCCGATCTCGACTGGCGCTGGAAATCCTTCGACGCGCTGACGGCGCGCGAAGTCTATTCGATCCTCGAAGCACGCAGCGCGGTGTTCGTCGTCGAGCAGAACTGTGTGTATCGCGACATCGACGACGCGGACCAGACCGCATGGCATCTGGCCGCCTTCGATCCGGCAGGCCACCTGGCCGGCTATCTGCGCGTGCTGCTGCCCGATGCGCAGAATACCGACGTACGCATCGGCCGCGTGCTGACGACCGCCGCGTTTCGCGGTGCGGGCCTCGGCAACGGGCTGCTGTCGCGCGCGCTCGAGCATATCCGCGCGCAGTGGCCGGATACGCCGGTAAGCCTGCATGCGCAGGCCCACTTGCAGCGTTTTTACGGGGCATTCGGCTTCACGCCGAGTTCAGAGGTGCACGACGAGGACGGCATCCCGCACGTGTGGATGAGCAGCGCACGCGCGTAATGCGCGACGCGCCGCGCAGCGGTCAGTGCGCGGCGTGCGCCACCGGCGGCCGGTCCGCGCGCTGCGCCCGTTCATCGATCAGGCGGCCGCGCGCGGACAGCCGCAGCCAGTGCCGCAGCGCGATCAGCGCACCGATCACGCTCATCATCGAGCCGGGAATCCACAGCAACAGGCCGCCGATCTGCTGATCGCGCAGCGGGCTCAGCCACGTGAACGCACGGCCGCAGATCGAATAGATCGGATACAGCTCGTGCGGCGTGAAGAAGATCAGCGCGCCGAGCGCGATCTGCGGCGGGATCGCCGCGACGACGATCAGGATCCGGCGGCCCGGCGACAACCGCGCGGGCGGCGCGGGACGCGGATCGACGACGAGCCACCAGAACAGCAGCCCGTCGATCACCATGCTCCAGTTCATCACGCGATAAAGACGCCAGTCGAGCATCGCGATGAAGTGGATCGGCGACAGCAGCCAGAAATAGATCAGCCCGACGAACAGCACGACCGCGACGACGGGATGGAACACCACGTCGAGCGTCGCGCGCACGGGCGCCCACGCGAGCGCGGGGCGTACGAAACGCTGCCGCCAGCGGAACGGGATGCCCGCGCGAATCGCCGCGCCCGGATAGGACAGCGCGATGAAGAACGGCCCGAGGTGGTGCAGCACGAGGTGCTGTGCGCGATGCAGGAAGAACTCGTGCTCGAAGAAATAGTCGAGCCGCGTATGCAGCGCGATGTAGAGCGCCGTCAGCCCGAACCAGAACGAGAACTGCCGCAGCGGCGACACCTTCGCCTTCTTCACGCCGCGTGCGAACAGCACGGCAGCGGTCAGCACCGCGATCACCACGGTCGGCGACGGTTCCCACGGATCGAGCCAGTACAGGAGGTTCATCGCGCGCGGATCACTTCGCCTGGGCCGGCGACTTCACGGCGAACGGCGCATCGACCGTTTCGCCGTCGGAGAACTTCAGGCGCAGGTGCACGGTGTCGCCCGGCTTGATCGCGTGCTTCGGCTCCTCGAGCATGAAGTGGTAGCCGCCCGGCGCGATGTCGACCTTGCCGCGCGCGGGGATCGTCAGCTTGTCGACCATTTCCATCTTCTGCGTCGAGCCGTTCGAGACGGTCTGGTGCAGCATCGCCATCCCGTAGTCGGGGCTGTCGACGTCGACGAGATCGACCGGCTTGTCGCTCGTGTTCACGAGCGTCACGTAGCCGCCGGCCGGCAGCTTGTTCGGCAGCCAGCGCACCCACGCGTTCTGCGCAGTGATCGCGCCGGCGGCATACGCGTGGGCGCCTGCGCACAGCGCGGCGAGGAGGGCGAGCGTCTTGAGGGTCGTCTTGGTTTTCATGTCGGGGTGAATTCAGGTAGTGGAGGCGGTGTCGATGATCCGACGGACATCGGCGGCGATGGCGTCGGGCGAGTCGCGGTCGGTCGCAAGCAGGCGGGCGCGGCCGCTCGCGTCGAAGATGTAGACGGCCGAGCTGTGCGTGACTTCGTAGCCGCCGGACGGATCGCGCTGCTCCATCTGGTACGCGACGCGATAGCGCTTCGCGAGCGATTCGATCTGGCGGTCGGTGCCGGTCAGGCCGCGCGCATGCGCGGCGTCGAATGCGGCGACATACGATTGCATGGCCTGCGGCGTGTCGCGCGCAGGGTCGACCGAGACGAACAGGATGCGCACGTCGTTGGCCTGCGGGCCGAGCTTCGCCAGCACCTCCATCAGCCGCGCCATCGTTTCGGGGCAGACGTCGGGGCAATGCGTGTAGCCGAAGTAGACGAGCGCGACCTGGCCGTGGAATGCATCGGCGTCAATGGGGTGGCCGTCGCCGCCCGTCAGCGTGAACGACAGGTCGGGCAGGTGGCCGGTAACGTTGGTCAGGTTCCAGCGCGGCTCGTCGTGCGTGCACGCGGCGAGCGCCACGGCGGCGGCGAGGGCCGCGGCCGTGCGGATGAGGCGGGAGAAGCGCCGGTGCGGCGCGGTGCGGGCAGACGACATCCTGGGGCTCGATCGGACGGAATGATGTCCGCCGCGCGGCGCCATGCGTCGCGCGGCAGGCGGTTGCGACTGTAGCGCAATTCGCGCGCCCGCGTCCTTTCGAAACCCGTACGCGGCGGGCGAGCGGGGCAATATGTCGCAGTTGGCGCGGGCGGCGGCGCGATGCCGGCGCTGCGCCGGTTTCGCCCATCTCGATGCGCAGGCGCGGTAAGATGCGCACAATTCCATTCGCGCAGCGGCCGCCCGGCGTTTGCCGGCCGGCCCTCACACTATCGAATCGATGCAATCCGTTCCGGCTTCCCTGTCCCTGACCGATACCGCGTTCTTCTTCGACTTCGACGGCACGCTCGTCGAGTTGGCGCCGACGCCTGACAGCATTCATGTTCCGCCGTCGCTGCTGACGCTGCTCGACGAGCTGCAGCGCCGCTCGCACGGCGCGGTCGCGATCGTGTCCGGGCGCGGGATCGACAACATCGACACGTTCCTGAAGATGCCCGGCATGCCGATCGCCGGCCTGCACGGCGCGGAGCGTCGCGATGCGAACGGCGACACGCAGCGCATCGGCTTCAACGACGAACGCCTGCTGCGCATCGAGCGCGAGCTGGCGGCCGTCGTCGACCGTCATCCGGGCATGCTGCTCGAAATCAAGGGCGCGGCCGTCGCGCTGCACTACCGCAACGCGCCCGAGCGCGAGGCGGCGGCGCGCGCGGCCACCGAGCGCCTCGTCGCCGACTATGCCGATGCGTATGTGCTGCAGCCCGGCAAGATGGTGTTCGAGATCAAGCCGAAAGGCGTCGACAAGGGGCGCGCGCTCGCCGCGTTCCTCGACGAGCCGCCGTTTGCCGGCCGCGTGCCGGTGTTCGCGGGCGACGACCTGACCGACGAGAAGGGCTTCGCGGTGGTCAACGCGCGCGGCGGCCTGTCGATCAAGGTCGGCGCGGGCGAGACGTCCGCCCGCACGCGGCTCGATTCGGTCGACGCGCTGCATGAGCTGATCGCGCGCTGGCTCGGTGCGGAGCAGCCGGACGCATGAGTCGCCTCATCATCGTTTCAAACCGCGTTGCGCCGATTTCGGAAGGCGAACCGGCGGCAGGTGGTCTCGCGATCGGCGTCTACGATGCGCTGAAGGAGACGGGCGGCATGTGGTTCGGCTGGAGCGGCGAGGTCGTCGCGTCCGGCGCGCCGCAGATCCGCGTCGAGGAGCACGGGCCGGTCACGTTCGCGACCATCGGCCTGTCGCGGCGCGACTACGACCAGTATTACCGCGGCTTCTCGAACGCGACGCTGTGGCCCGCGTTTCACTACCGCACCGACCTGATCCAGTACGACCGTCACGAGTTCGAAGGCTACAGCCGCGTGAACGTGTGGCTCGCCCAGCAGCTCGTGCCGCTGCTGCAGGACGACGACGTGATCTGGGTGCACGACTATCACCTGATCCCGTTCGCGCGCGCACTGCGCGCGGCCGGCGTGAAGAACCGCATCGGCTTCTTCCTGCACATCCCGTTTCCGGCTGCGCAGGTGCTCGTCAACGTGCCGCCGCATCGGGATCTCGTCGAGTCGCTGTGCGCGTTCGACCTGCTCGGCTTCCAGACCGAACCCGACCTGCGCGCGTTCTGCGACTACGTTGAATCGGAAGCGGACGGCGTGATCGAGCGCGACGGCCACCTGGCGACGGTGCGCGCATTCGGCCGGACGCTGCGCGCGGCCGCCTATCCGATCGGCGTGCATCCGGACGAGATCGCGTCGCTCGCGCAGGCTGGCGAGCACGGCAAGGCGGTGCGCACGCTCGCGACGTCGCTGCGCGGCCGCAAGCTGATCATGAGCGTCGACCGGCTCGATTACTCGAAGGGGCTCGTCGAGCGCTTCCGCGCGTTCGAGAAGCTGCTCGAGCACGAGCCGTCGCATCGCAATCGCGTGTCGTTCCTGCAGATCGCGCCGTCGACCCGCGCGGAGCTGCGCGCGTACCAGGACATCCGCCTGCAGCTCGAAGGGGAGTCGGGGCGCATCAACGGACGCTTTGCCGAGCTCGACTGGGCGCCGATCCTCTATATCCATCGCCAGTACGATCGCCAACTGCTCGCTGCGCTGTACCGGCTCGCGCGGGTCGGCTATGTGACGCCGCTGCGCGACGGGATGAATCTCGTCGCGAAGGAGTACGTGTCCGCGCAGAATCCGGAGGAGCCGGGCGTGCTCGTGCTGTCGCGCTTCGCGGGCGCCGCACGCGAGTTGACGGGGGCGCTGATCGTCAATCCGATCGATATCGACGGGATGGCCGATGCGCTGTCGCAGGCGCTGACGATGCCGCTCGCCGAGCGGCGCGCGCGTTATACGGACATGATCGCGCAGCTTCGCGAGAACAACGTGTCGGTGTGGCGCGACAACTTCCTGCGCGATTTGCAGCACGCTTAACCGGCGGGTCATCGAGCAATAAAAAAAGCCGCAGTGCGACGCGCACTGCGGCTTTTTTGTCGGCTGCGGGCCGGTGTGTCAGGCCGCGCGTTCGCCGGTCGGCGTGCTGCCGTCGGGGGCCGGGTGATGGCGGCCGTGCTGTTTCGCGAGCAGGTCGCGGTACAGGCCCGGGCGGTTGCGCAGCACGTCGGGTGCGCCGTCGTCGATGACCTTGCCGTTGTTCATCACGATGATCCGGTCGAAGTTGCGCAGCGTCGACAGGCGGTGGGCGATCGCGATCACCGTGCGACCGACCATCAGGCGGTCGAGCGCGCTCTGGATCGCTTCCTCGGACGCGCTGTCGAGCGCGGACGTCGCTTCGTCGAGCAGCAGGATCGGCGCATCCTTCAGGATCGCGCGCGCGATCGCGATGCGCTGGCGCTGGCCCCCCGACAGCTTGACGCCGCGGTCGCCGACGATCGTGTCATAGCCTTCCGGCATCGCTTCGATGAACTCCGCGCAGCGCGCGTCGCGCGCGGCGGCGAGCACTTCCTCACGGGTGGCTTCGGGGCGGCCGTACGCGATGTTGTCGTAGATCGTCCGGTGCAGCAGCGAGATGTCCTGCGGCACGAGCGCGATCGCGTGGCGCAGGCTGTCCTGCGTGATCGTCTTCACGTCCTGGCCGTCGACCTGCACGGCGCCGTCCTGCGTATCGTAGAAGCGCTGCAGCAGCGCGAGCACGGTCGATTTGCCGGCGCCCGACTTGCCGATCAGGCCGACGCGCTGGCCCGGCTCGATATGGAGGTCGAAGTGGTCGAGGATCGCGCGGCGGTGCGGATACGCGAACGTCACGCGCTCGAAGTTGACGCGGCCGCCCTTGGCCGACAGCGGTTGCGCGTCGGAGCGGTCCGGCATCCCGTGGGGTTCGAGCAGCGTCTTGACCGCTTCGGACAGGCGCGCGATGTGCTGCGTGACGTCGACGAGCGCGACCGCGAGATCGCGCGTGCCGTGCAGGATCGTGAAGCCGAGCGAGCTGACGAGCACGATGTCGCCCGACGTCGCGCGGCCCTGGTCCCACAGCCACAGCGCCCAGCCGAGCAGGCCGGCGGACAGCATCGCGGTGATCACCGCGTGCAGCAGGCGCAGCTTCTCGAGATAGAGCAGGCTTTGCTGGCGCGCATCCATCTCGGCCTTGACCGTCGCGCCGAAGCGTTTCTGTTCGCGCAGCGTCATCCCGAACGCCCGCACGAGGCCCATGTTGCCGATCACGTCGACGAGCTCGCCGTCGACCGCCGCGGCCTTCGCCGCGAACGCGTGGTGGCGCGCGGAGCCGCGACCGGCCAGCTTGAACAGCACGACGGAGAGCACGGCGGAGCAGCCGAGCAGGCCGGCCGCCATCATCGGGTTCACGACGATGATCATCAGGATCGCGCCCATCACCGCGATGCACGGCGGCAGCACGTTCCACGCCATCGTGTTCTCCGACGTGTAGACGGCGTTCGACGTGGCCGTGATGCGGCTCGCGAGCGTGCCGGGCTGCTTCTCGGCGTAGTAGGTGGGCGAATGGCCGATCAGGTACTGGAACAGGTCGCGCCGGAGGTCGCCGGTGACCGCGACGAACGTGTGCGCGGCGAACCAGCCGCCGACGCGCCACAGCAGGTTGTCGGCGGCGATCAGCCCGACGAGCAGCGCGAATGCGCTCCACAGCGGGCCGGGGTGATGCCGTCCGGTCGCCAGCACGTCGATCAGGTGCTTGATCGCGTATTGCGACCCAAGCGCGCAGCCGACGGCGGCCAGCACGCTGCAGAGCACGATCAGGTGGGCGACAGGATGCAGGCGAATGTAGCGGAACAGGAACGCGATCGGTCGATGCGCGTAGCTCGACAGCTTCGCGTTGTGGGCGTTGCGCTGGGCAGGGGTGAGAGATTCCAAAATATGCGTGCGGTGATTCGGTGATTGAGCGTGGCGGCTGGATCGCAGGCCGGCGTTCGCCCGGACTGAATAATCCGGCATTGTAAACAAGGCCGCGTGTCGCGCTGCGCGAATCTTGCCTCGGCCAGGGGCTCGCGATCGATTTTGAGATAAAATCCGGCATCCCGTCCTGCCTCATGTGCCGGAATCACGCTGCCGGCGGTCACGGGGTCAAGGAATGCCAAAAGGGCCTTCCACTCTAGAACGGACACCCAAGTCCGCGGGTTGCAAAGTGTTGCACCTTTGTAACAAAGTAAAGTGTTTGAAATGTTGTGCGCCGTATCGGGATTAACCCTAGATAATCGGCTCCGGGTTCGATTCCAGGTTTTTTACGAACCCCTGTCAACGGGTCTTCGTTTCAAACGTTCTATGCCTGTCGCGTCGCCGACGCTCCTTGAGCAGCGCGGGTTTGACGCCCCCGGCAGGCTGATTCGTCCGATTTTCGGACGAAATGCATCCAGCCCGGACCGCCGGCAGGTTGCCGACCCATACCTGGTTTTTAGCCGATTTTTTAGGAGTTACGCATGCGAATCGCCCAAATCGCTCCGTTGCACGAAGCGGTGCCCCCGAAACTGTACGGTGGTACCGAGCGAGTGGTGTCCTACCTCACCGAAGCACTTGTCGAGATGGGGCATGACGTCACGCTCTTCGCGAGCGGCGATTCGCAAACCTCCGCGAAGCTCGAAGCGTGCTGGCCGCAGGCGCTGCGCCTCGACCCGACGATCCGCGACGTGATGGCCCCGCACATGCTGCTCCTCGAGCAGGTGCGCCGCCGCGCGGAAGAGTTCGATGTCCTGCACTGCCACATCGACTACTACCCGTTCTCGCTGTTCTCGCGCCAGCCGGTCCCGCATCTGACGACGATGCACGGCCGTCTCGACCTGCCGGAACTGCAGCCGATCTTCAACGCATTCAACGACGTGCCGGTCGTGTCGATTTCCGACAACCAGCGCATCCCGCTGCCGCAGGCGAACTGGCTGTCGACCGTCTACCACGGCCTGCCGGAAAACCTGCTGACGCCGATCCCGAACGTGAAGCCGAGCTACCTCGCGTTCCTGGGCCGCATCTCGCCGGAGAAGCGCGTCGACACGGCGATCCGCATCGCCGAGCAGGCCGGCCTGCCGATCAAGATCGCCGCGAAGCTCGACAAGGCTGACCGCGCGTACTACGAAGAGAAGATCAAGCCGCTGTTCGCGCTGCCGCACGTCGAGTACATCGGTGAAATCAGCGAGTCCGAAAAGACCGAATTCCTCGGCAACGCGCACGCGCTGCTGTTCCCGATCGACTGGCCGGAGCCCTTCGGCCTGGTGATGATCGAGGCGATGGCTTGCGGCACGCCGGTGATCGCGTTCAAGCGCGGCTCGGTGCCGGAAGTGATCGACAACGGCGTGTCGGGCTTCGTCGTCGAAGACGAACTGTCGGCTGTTGCCGCGCTCAAGCGCCTCGATACGCTGCCGCGCGAGAAGGTTCGCGCCGCGTTCGAAGCCCGCTTCTCGTCGAAGGTGATGGCGCAGAACTACGTGAAGGGCTACGAGGAACTGCTGCGCCAGAAGCGTCGCACGGTGCTCCGCGAAGTCAACGCAAGCTGATTGCGGGCCGCCGCCGCGCTGCGGCGTGCGGCTTGCCATCGACGCCCCGTCCGGGTTCCCGGCGGGGCGTTGTCACATCCGCGGCGCGGATCTGTTGTATTCTCGCCGCGCCCGACGCCGCGAACGGCCCCCGAAGCGGCCCGGCATGGCATCCGTCCGTCTGTCCAGACGGTAATGTCCCTATAATGGCCGTGCCGTGAAATCCGGCCCCGCACGAATATCCAGAGGAGAGCAGTCTTGGCGAGAACGAAATCCACGCGCGCAGCGCCGGCCCCCGGCGCCGGTGTGATCTTCGCGTTGCGTGCGATCGGTCTCGTGCTGCTCGCGCGCTGGCTGTTCTCGATGTCCCAGATGGGTTATCGCTCGTCGCTGTCGGCGATGGTGTCGTCGCCCTGGGCCTTCGTCTACCTCCTGCTGATCTTCCTGCTGCTCGCGCTGCCGGGCGCCGTCGCGCGCGCCGAACGGCCGTTTCATCCGCTGCCGCAGTGGCTGCGCCAGGCGCTGCGCGTCTTCGCGCTGATCGGTTTCCTGTTCGCGGTCTGGTCGATCGGCATGTTCGTATGGGTGGACGGCTGGCGCCTCGCGCTGCATGCGGTGACGGCGACCAACGGCTGGCTCGTTGCCGCACCGGCGCTTTACGCGGCGATCGTCTGGATCTGCCGACCGCGGCCGCTGTGGCGGACCAACGTTGCGGCCCGCCGCTTCGCGGTCGGCCGTTATGCGATTTCGCTCGATGTGCTGACGCGCACCACGATCGTGTGGATGGAAAGCCGCAAGGTCGGCCAGTACGACGCGCGCGAACTGTCGGTGCGCTGGCCCGGCCGGGCGGTGCGCGCCGCAGGCGAGGGTGCATCGGATGCGCAGCCGGCCGTCGTGCCGCCGCGCCGCGGCAGCCTGTTCAATCGACCGAAGGTCGAACTGCTGTGGGATTCGCCGGCGGCCGTCGGCCATAACCGGCAGATCGTCATGCGTGCGCCGCTCGCAACCGAAGGCGACCGCGTCGCGGTGCTCGCACTCGACGCCGCGCTCAAACAGATCGTCTGACAAGTCCCGCGCACGGCAGGCGGGCGACAAGGAGGCGTGATGATCGTCCGCTGGTTGCTGGCTGCCATTCACCTGAGTGCGTTCGGCGTCGCGTTTGCCGCGATCGCGGGGCGTAATCGCGCGTTGCGCCGGCTCATCGCGTCGGCGCAGGCGGCCGACTTGCCCGGCGTATTCAAGGCGGATGCCGCGTGGGGGCTGTCGGCGCTCGTGCTGATCCTGCTGCTCGAGATCGTGCCGATGCTCGGGTTGATCCGGTGGCGCGTCGCCGCGCGGCAGCAGCAGATGCCCGATCTTGGCCGTGCGCGCACCTATGTGCGGATCGGCCATTGGCAGGCGGTGCTGGTGATCGTCATCGTGTTCGCCGCGTCGGGGATGGCGCGGGGGATTGGGGCGGCCGGCTAGGTCTGGCCGGGTAGGTGCGGCCGGCTAGGCCAGGCCGCGCAGGTGCGGCCTGTCAGGTATGGTCCAGGCGAGGCCGGGCAGGCCAGCCATCGCTGCCGCTACCATCATCGCGATCCCGTTCGACCCGCGCAGCGTTTCCGCCCGATACCCACCCGCCCACCCGCCCGGCCGCAGGCCGCATCGCTTCTCCCGATTCCGGCTCGACCGGGCGATCCTGCCGCCCGGTCCGTCCCGTGCTCAGCGCACGAGGCAAGGGCGCTTGTTGTTGAAGGTCCAACCCGGAATCAGATACTGCATCGCTGCTGCGTCGTCGCGGGCGCCGAGCCCGTGCTGCTTGTACAGCTCGTGCGCGACCGCGACGGCATCCATGTCGATATCGATGCCGAGCCCCGGCCGCTTCGGCACCTCTACCAGCCCGTTTTCGATCTTCAGCGGTTCGCGCGTCAGCCGCTCGCCGTCCTGCCAGATCCAGTGCGTGTCGATCGCGGTGACCTGGCCCGGCGCGGCGGCCGCGACGTGCGTGAACATCGCGAGCGATACGTCGAAGTGGTTGTTCGAATGCGAGCCCCACGTGAGGCCCCAGTCGCGGCACATCTGCGCGACGCGCACCGAGCCCTGCATCGTCCAGAAGTGCGGATCGGCGAGCGGGATGTCGACGGCCTGCAACTGCACCGCGTGACCCATTTGCCGCCAGTCGGTCGCAATCATGTTGGTGGCCGTCGGCAGCCCCGTCGCGCGGCGGAATTCGGCCATCACCTCGCGGCCCGAGTAGCCGTTCTCCGCGCCGCACGGATCTTCCGCGTAGGCGAGCACGTGATGCTGGTCGCGGCACAGCCGCACGGCCTCGTCGAGCGACCACGCGCCGTTCGGATCGAGCGTCACGCGCGCGTCGGGGAAGCGCTCGGCGAGCGCCGTCACGGCCTCGATCTCGCTCGCGCCTTCGAACACGCCGCCCTTCAGCTTGAAGTCGTTGAAGCCGTAGCGCGCATGCGCGGCCTCGGCGAGTCGCACGACGGCCTCGGGCGTCAGCGCGGCTTCGTCGCGCACGCGCGTCCAGTCGTCGGTCGCGCCGCTGCCGTCGCGGTAGGCGAGCGCGGTCTTCGTGCGGTCGCCGACGTAGAACAGGTAGCCGAGCATTTCGACACGCTCGCGTTGCTGGCCCTCGCCGAGCAGCGCGGCGACCGGCACGCCGAGATGCTGGCCGAGCAGGTCGAGCAGCGCGGCTTCGAGTGCGGTGACCGCGTGGATCGTCGTGCGCAGGTCGAAGGTCTGCAGCCCGCGGCCGCTCGCGTCGCGGTCGGCGAAGGTGCGCCGCACGTCGTTGAGCACCGCGTGGTAATTGCCGACCGGCTGGCCGACGACGAGCGCGCGCGCATCGTCGAGCGTGCGGCGGATGCTTTCGCCGCCCGGTACTTCACCGACGCCGGTCCGGCCCGCGCTGTCCTTCAGGATCACGAGGTTGCGGGTGAAGAACGGGCCGTGTGCGCCGCTCAGGTTGAGCAGCATGCTGTCGTGGCCGGCGACCGGAATCGCTTGCAGGTCGACGATACGCGGCGTGTCGTGGGAGGGCGAGGCAGTGACGGCGTTCATGGGCGGCGATGGCGAAAGGGTGGGCAATGCCGTGCGGCAAAAGCTTTGCCGCGCGCGGCGGGAGGTGCGATCATTCGACAACCGACATGCGCGGCGCGCAAGCCCCGCAGGTCGACGCAACCCGGAACGGGGTGGGAGCGGCAACCGATCCAGCGGAGCGCAGAACGCGAACGCTGGCTGATCGTAAAGCATGGGACCAGGCGGCGCTGGAATGCTCGCTTGAGTCGACAGGAGATCCGTGTTTCGATCATCAGTCGTCGGATGACTTGTGACGCAGTATAATGAATCATCGGCTTTCGCTCAAACCCCGCGTAAACCCTCGGCTCACATTACGATCATTCAAAAAGGAACCGGCCTCATGTCCGTCCCTACGCTTCCCGCCGCGCCGCGCCGTCGCGCACGCAGCCTCGCACAAGATGTCGTCGACGCGCTGACCGCGCAGATCGAAAACGGCACGCTGCGTCCCGGCGACAAGCTGCCGACCGAAACCGAAGTCATGGCGGCGCAGGGCGTGAGCCGGACGGTCGTGCGCGAGGCGATCTCGCGGATGCAGGCGAGCGGCCTCGTCGAGACGCGCCACGGCATCGGCAGCTTCGTGCTGGAGCCGTCGCGCCGCCAGACGCTCGGCATCGACCCGGCGACGATCACGACGCTGCGCGACGTGCTCGCGGTGCTGGAGCTGCGCATCAGCCTCGAGAGCGAATGCGCGAGCCTTGCCGCGCAGCGCGCGAACGATACCGACCTGGCCGCACTGCGGCGCGCGCTCGATGCGATCGCATCGGGGGCGGGCGGCGGGCGCGACACCGCGCAGCTCGACTTCCAGTTCCACCTGCAGATCGCGCAGTCCACCGGCAACCGCTATTTCGTCGACATCATGACGCAGCTCGGCACGTCGATCATCCCGCGCACGCGCGTGAATTCGGCCCGCTTTGCCGGCGACGATCTCGAGCGCTACGTCGGCCGGCTGAACCACGAGCACGAGGACATCTACGAGGCGATCGCACGCCACGACCCGGAGGCCGCACGCGCCGCGATGCGCACGCACCTCACCAACAGCCGCGAACGACTGCGCCGCGCGCACGAAGCGGCCGAGGCGGAGCGCGACACGCAGGCCGGCTGACGCGCCGGGCGACGCGGCCGGTGTTGCCGCCGGCCTGGTCGAATCGCCTCAACATCAGTCGTCATACAAGGCCAAGCGCCCTTCATCGATCACCGGGGCCGGGCGGCCTTGCCGCCGCCGGCCGCCGGCACCGCCGATCAGCCTCCCTTCGTCGTGATCGTCTTCCACGCGCCGCTCTTCACCTGGTACAGCGTCGACATCCCGCTCTTCAGCGAGCCGTCGTTCGCGAACGAGATGCGGCCGGTGACGCCTTCGAAGTCGATCTTCTTCAGCGCCGGGCGATAGACCTTCGGGTCGGTCGAGCCGGCCGCCTGCATCGCCTTGATCGCTGCCCACGCCGCGTCGTAGCCGAACTGCGCGTACGACAGCACGTCGACGCCGAAGCGCTTCTTGAAGCGCTGTTCGAAATCCTTCCCTTGCGGCAGCTCGTCGAGCGGCCGGCCGTATTCCCACGCCATCGCGCCTTCGGCGGCCGGGCCCGCGATCTTGATGAACTCGTTGTCCTTCACGCCGCCGCCGCCGACGAACTGCGCGTTCAGCCCGAGCTGGCGCATCTGCTTGATGAAGTTCGCGGCGAGCGAGTCGAGGCCGCCGAAGAAGATCAGGTCGGGGTTCTTCGCCTTCAGGCTCGTGATCTGCGCGCGGAAGTCGACGGCCTGGTTGCTGGTGAATTCGCGGCCGACGAGGTTCCCGCCCGCGGCCTTCACGGCCTTCTCGAACTCGTCGGCCTCGCCCTGGCCGAACGCGGTGCGGTCGTCGATGATCGCGATGCGCTTCGCCTTCGTCACGTCGACCGCGTACTTGCCCGCGTTGCCGGCGTTCTGGCCGTCGGTCGCGATCACCATGAACATGTTTGCGAGCCCGCGCGCGGTGAGCGTCGGGTTGGTCGCGGCCGGATCGATCACCGGGATGCCGGCCTTGTCGTAGACGACCGAGGCCGGAATCGTCGTCCCCGAGTTGAAGTGGCCGACCACGACCGACACGTTCTGGTCGACGAGCGCCTGCGCGGCCTGCACGCCGATGCGCGGGTCGGCCTGGTCGTCCTGCACGATGAGATTGAAGTGAGCGGGCTTGCCGGCGATCTGCACCTTCTGCGCGGCGGCATCGTCGAGCGCGAGCTGCACGCCGTTCTGCAGGTCCTTGCCGTAACCGGCGTTCACGCCCGTGAGCGGCGCGGCGAAGCCGACCTTCACGTCGGTCGTATCGGCGGCCTGGGCGGCCTGTTGCGAGAGGAGGACAAGCGCGGATGCAATCGACACCGACAGCAGGGAATGACGGAATTTCATGTTGTTCCTCTTGTTCGACACCTGCGAGTGAGTACCGCATGCGCTCGGGCGGGCCGGACGCGTGCGACGGGCGGGCGGTTCGACCGCTTCTCGGAATCGGGCGGGGAGGTCGGCATCGTGATCCTCGGAAGAATCTCCCGTCAGGCTCCATCAAGAGCCCCGATCGCCTCGATATATAGGTCGCCGATATGCCCGGGTCTTGGCAATTTGCCGCGCATTCGGTGCGGATTTGCGCATAGCTTCCGCGCGTGCGGCGGCAGCCGGTATCGGGAGTTTCCCGTCGCGAACGGAACGGGGGGAGAGGGGGGAGGAGCAGGGAGGCGGCGCGGCCCGCCGGGGCCGCGCCGCGCACGGGACGCCGTCAGTCGGACAGGGCGTCCGATGCGGCTTCGGCATCGTCGTGCGATGCGTGCGTGCGGATCAGCGGATCGCTGGTGCTCGGGCGGCCCGTCTCGACGTGGCCCGCGAAGCGGCGCAGGAAGCCGAGCAGCCGGCCGTCGCTGACGGTCAGGTCATACCAGCCGTGGCTGCCGCGCAGATCCCAGTAGTCGTCGATCTGCTGGCCCGGCGCGAGGTCGAACGTGCGCGCGCGGCCGTGGCCGTAAGCGTTCGTGACCTTGAGCCGCACGGCCTTGTGGCCGCGGTTCATCAGGCGCAGCGTGATGTTGCCGTTCGCGACGTCGTAGCCGTAGATCACCTCGGGGTTCACGTTCGCGCTGCCGACACCGGTCGCGAACGGGCCGCGGAAATGGCAGTAGAAGCCGTTCGGGCCGTACACGTCGAGGTCGTACAGGCCGAGCGACGCGGCGGCGCTCCACGTGTCGTCGATCCGCTTGCCGGCTTCGACCGTGTACGCCCACGGGCCGTCGAGACGGTTGCGTGACTGCACCTGGAACGACGCGCCCGCGCGGCCCGTGTTCGCGAAGGTCAGCCGGAACAGGCCGTTCACCGATTCGACGCGGCCGTGCGCGAACAGCTCGTACGGCAGCGCGCGCGCCGGACGCAGCCCGGCCTCCTGCTTCGGCAGCTTCTGAAACACCGGCGGCACGGGGATGTAGTCGGGATGGCGCAGGCGGTCGGGCGGCGCGTAGCTGCTCGTGTCCGGCAGCTTCGGCCAGCCGGCGTCGGCCGTCGCGAAATCGAACGCGGCGGTCAGGTCGCCGCACACCGTGCGACGCCACGGCGAGATGTTGCCGGCCTTGACCGGGTATTGCGCGCCGAAACGTGCCTCGATGAATTGCAGCAGCGACGTGTGATCGTAGGTCTGCGAGCAGACCCAGCCGCCCTTCGTCCACGGCGACACGACGAGCATCGGCACGCGCGGCCCGAGCCCGTACGGGCCGGCCATGTGCGATGCGTCGCCGGGGAACACCTCGTTGGTCGTCGCGACCGTCGACAGCCCGTTGTCGCGCGACTGCGGCGCGAACGGCGGCTGCACGTGGTCGAAGAAGCCGTCGTTTTCGTCGTACGTGATGAAGAGCGCGGTCTTGCTCCATACCTCCGGATTCGACACGAGCGCCTGCAGCACCTGCTCGATGTACCACGCGCCGTAGTTCGCCGGCCAGTTCGGATGCTCCGAATACGCTTCCGGCGCGCAGATCCACGACACCTGCGGCAGCGTGCCGTTCTTCACGTCCTGCTGCAGCACGTCGAACAGCGTGCCGCCCGCGCTGATGTTGGTGCCGGTGCGCGCCTTGTCGTACAGCGGCGTGCCG
Organism: Burkholderia sp. Ac-20392; assembly: GCF_017104585.1. Classification (NCBI taxonomy): domain Bacteria; kingdom Pseudomonadati; phylum Pseudomonadota; class Betaproteobacteria; order Burkholderiales; family Burkholderiaceae; genus Burkholderia; species Burkholderia sp. Ac-20392. The sequence continues at coordinate 5,790 of NZ_JAAGPB010000088.1, read as the reverse complement.
GGCAGCGCGCTGCGGTACTGGTTGAAGTAGAGCAGCGAGTTGTCGCCGTAGTTGCCGATGTACGGGTTCTGCGTCCAGCCCCACGACCCGGCGGCGTTCAGGCCGGTGCCGACGTCCTGGTAGATCTTCCACGACACGCCGGCGTTCTCCAGCACTTCCGGATAGGTCGTCCAGCCGTAGCCCGCTTCCTCGTTGCCGAGCACCGGGCCGCCGCCCGTGCCGTCGTTGCCGACGTAGCCCGTCCACATGTAGTAGCGGTTCGGATCGGTCGAGCTCGGGATCGCGCAGTGGTACGCGTCGCAGATCGTGAACGCGTCTGCGAGCTGGTAGTGGAACGGGATGTCGTCGCGCTTCAGGTACGCCATCGTCGTGGTGCCCTTGTTCGGCACCCACTGGTCGTAGCGGCCCTTGTTCCAGGCGGCGTGCATGTCCTGCCAGCCGTGCGGCAGGTCCTGCAGGAACTGCAGGCCGAGCTTGTCCGCGCCCGGATGGAACGGCAGCAGTTCGGCCGGGCCGGCCGGCTGGTGGAACACCGACTTGCCGTTCGCGAGGCGCAGCGGGCGCGGGTCACCAAAGCCGCGGACACCACGCATCGTGCCGAAGTAGTGGTCGAACGAGCGGTTCTCCTGCATCAGGATCACGATGTGTTCGATATCGCGGATGGTGCCGGTGCGGCGGTTCGCGGGAATCGCAAGCGCATCGCGAATCACGGGCGGAAACAGGTTCAGCGCGGCGGCGCCGGCGGTGCCGGCAGCGACGCGCAGGAAGTCACGACGGTTCGATCGGGTCATGGTCGTTATCGTGCGGTAAAGAGGGGAGCCGATTGGCAGGACCTGCTGGAAGGGCGTGCCCGGGTCGCAGGATGCGGCTGCGCCGGGTGGTGCCGCCGCGAGCATAGCGAGGAATCGGTGTCATTCATGTGAAGTCCGGAAACGTTTGCATCCGCATCGAAGCGATCTCGAAGCAGCGTCGGGACAGCTATCGCCAGCAGTCGCGGTGCGGCAGGGATGAGGCGGGAAAGCGGTGTGGCGCGGCGCGGGATGCGCCGGTGAAGCGGAGGGCGACGCCGGCGTGTCAGGCGTCCGTGACCCACGCGCCGAACCATTCGCTCGGGCGTGCGATTTCGTCCTGCGCGGCGACGAGTTCGAGCTCATAGCGGCGCGCATCGTAGGTGGCCTTCACGACCGCGTGGACGGCCGCGAGCGTGTGCTCGAACGCGGCGCGCACGGAGTCGCCGCGCAGCCGGCATGCGACGAAGATCGCGCTGGTCAGGTCGCCGACGCCGACCGGGTGGCGGGGAAACGCGTACAGCGGGCGCTGGCCGATCCACGCTTCGGTTTCGGTGACGGCGAGCATGTTGAAACGATCGGCGGGGCTGTTGCGGTCGTGCAGGTGCTTGACGAGGATGATCTGCGGGCCGCGACGGATCAGTGCGCGGCACGCTTCGACGGCTTCGGCGACGGTTTCGATGCGCCGCCCGGCGAGCTTCTGCAGTTCGGTGTGGTTCGGCGACATGCCGTCCGCGAGCGCCGGCATCTCCTGGACCATGAATTCCTCGACGCCGGGCTCGGGCCGGATGCCGCCCGTCTGGCCCATCGCCGGATCGCAGAAGTACCACGCGTTCGGGTTCATCGCCTTCACCGAGCGGACGATCTCGACGGCCGCACGCGCTTGCGGCGGCGAGCCGAGGAAGCCGGACAGCACGGCGTCGCAGCGCTTGAGCGCGCCGATCGCGGCGATGCCGTCGACGAGCTGTTCCATCTTCGCAGCATCGATCGCGCTGCCGGCCCAGTGACCGTACTGCATGTGATTCGACAACTGGACGGTATTGAGCGGCCAGACGTTGATGCCGAGGCGCTGCATCGGGAACACGGCCGCACTGTTGCCGGCATGGCCGTAGATGACGTGCGACTGAATGCTGAGGACGTTTTTCATGGGAATCGCCTGCACGCGTTTCAGGGTCACGTCACACGATACCCGAGTTCGTCGCGCGCGCGGAAGTCGCGCGGCCCCGGAGTGTTGCGCGCCGTCGTCAGCGCGACCGCGTAGAATCGCGGGGCGCGAGGCGGCCCGGCTGCCCGCGTGTGTCTCCAATCACCGTGATCGCCATGCTTTCGATTCGCAAGATGTTGTTTGCCGCGCGCGCCGCCGCGCTCGGCGCGGGTGTCGCCGTCGCGTGCGCCATGCCTGCCGTGGCAGCCGCCGCATCGCCCGCCGGCAACGACGGGCCCGTGTATGGCCCGCGCCTGGAAGGGTTCACGTATCCGGCGCCCGTGCATCTGTACACGTTCGTGTCGCAGCGCGAAACCCTCGAGATGGCCTACCTCGACGTGCAGCCGGCACACCCGAACGGCCGCACCGTCGTGCTGCTGCACGGGAAGAATTTCTGCGCGGCGACCTGGGAGGACACGATCGGCGTGCTGAGCCGTGCCGGCTATCGCGTGATCGCGCCGGACCAGATCGGCTTCTGCAAGTCGTCGAAGCCCGATCGTTACCAGTACAGCTTCCAGCAACTGGCGCGCAACACGCACGCGCTGCTCGAATCGGTGGGGGTGAAGTCGGCGACGATCGTCGGCCACTCGACGGGCGGGATGCTCGCGATGCGCTACGCGCTGATGTATCCGAAGGCGACCGACCAGCTCGTGCTCGTGAACCCGATCGGCCTCGAGGACTGGAAGGCGCTCGGCGTGCCGCCGCTGTCGGTCGACTACTGGTATGCGCGCGAGCTGAAGACCACGGCCGACGGCATCCGCCGCTACGAGCAGGGCACGTACTACGCGGGCAAGTGGTCGCCGTCGTACGAGCGCTGGGTGCAGATGCTGGCCGGGATGTACCGTGGCGCCGGTCGCGACGCGGTCGCGTGGAACTCCGCGCTGATCTACGACATGATCCTCACGCAGCCGGTGGTCTATGAGCTCGGCGCGATCCGCGTGCCGACACTGCTGATGATCGGTGACAAGGACACGACCGCGATCGGCAAGGACGTTTCGCCGCCCGACGTGCATGCGAAGCTCGGCCACTATCCGGAGCTCGCGAAGCGCACGCAGGCCGCGATTCCCGGCGCGCAGCTCGTCGAGTTCCCGGCGCTCGGCCACGCGCCGCAGATCCAGGACCCGGACGCGTTCCACAAGGCGCTGCTCGACGGGCTGGAGGCCGTGCACCCGCAGTGATGCGGGGACGGCCGCGGGCGGCCCGGGCGCGTGCCGTCAGCGCGTTTCGCTCGCGAGCTCGTCGCGGATCTGCGCGGTCAATTCGAACGAGCGCAGCCGTGCCGCGTGATCGTAGATCTGTGCGGTGACGATCAGCTCGTCGGCCCCCGTCTGCGCGATGCGGTCGCGCAGCTTGTCACGCACCGAGTCACGCGAGCCGACCGCCGCGAACGACAGCGAATGCGCAACCGTCGCGAGTTCGAGCTCGTTCGCCTCGAGCACGTCGACCGGCGGCGGCAGCTTGCCCGGCGTGCCGCGTCGCAGGTTGATGAACTGCTGCTGCAGCGACGTGAACAGGCGCCGCGCCTCGTCGTCGGTATCGGCGACGAACACGTTGACGCCAACCATCGCATGCGGCTTCGGCCACGCGGCCGACGGCCGGTACTGCGCACGATAGATCTCGAGCGCGCGCATCAGGTAATCCGGCGCGAAGTGCGACGCGAACGCGAACGGCAGCCCGAGCATCGCGGCGAGCTGGGCGCTGAACAGGCTCGAGCCGAGCAGCCACACGGGCACGTCGAGCCCTGCGCCGGGCACCGCGCGCACGCGCTGGCTAGGCACCGGCTCCGCGAAGTAGCGCTGCAGCTCGGCGACATCATCCGGAAACGAGTCGGCACTGCCGATCAGGTCGCGGCGCAGCGCGCGCGACGTGGTCTGGTCGGTGCCGGGCGCGCGGCCGAGGCCGAGATCGATGCGCCCCGGATACAGCGACGCGAGCGTGCCGAACTGCTCGGCGATCACGAGCGGCGCGTGGTTCGGCAGCATGATGCCGCCCGAACCGACCCGGATCGTCCGCGTGGCGCCCGCGACGTGGCCGATCACGACGGCCGTTGCCGCGCTCGCGATGCCGGGCATGTTGTGATGCTCGGCGAGCCAGTAGCGCTGGTAACCCCAGCGTTCCGCATGCTGCGCGAGATCGACGGTGTTGCGGAATGCCTGGGAGGCGTCGGCGCCGGCCGGAATGGGGGCGAGATCGAGTACGGAAAACGGAGTCATCGGTTGGCCTTCGAACAGGGGAGCGGAGGTGATGCACTTACGCAACAAATGCCAAGGATTTTGCCAAAGGGCTCCGGATCGTGCTGGGGGCGGCTCGATACCCATGCGCCTTTCAGGGATGCAGGGTTGAATTTGACGGTCGTTGCAAAAATCAATCTAATCACCGATTAATTACCAATCTTTACGGCGATTGGATGTGAATCCGCATCGGCGTACAAATTTGCACGAAACGTTTGATTTTCAAGACTGCAATACGCCTGCAAACCGCTTACGCTAACGTGAACGCGGGTGCACCGAAATGGTTCGCCGACTGCGCAGCTTTGCCGGAATTGCACCAGTCCGTTTCTCGTAGTGCCGAGCGCGGGGTGCCGCAGACTGCTAAAATCCGGCGCCTGCCCATGTTGTGCCGAAGGTAGCCATACGAATCTTCCCGTATCCCGTCCGGGTGTCGCGCGGAGATGCACCACGCGAAGCCGGGCATGGCCAAACCCGAAGAACGGGGCGAGCCTCCCTCATACACAGACGCTGCTGGAACAAGGAGTCGGGTCGTGCCCGCGTTCGTCGTTGTCGGAATACCGAATCACGCTCAATCACGCTCAAGCGTTCTCCATGGCGTTCAGGTCGCCGGGAGGCGTCTCGCATGACGGCAACCGCAACGATGCTCGACTGGCTCCTGATCGTCTTCACGCTCGCCGCGGCCGGCTATGCGCTCGTCGCCGCGTTCGCGCCGCGGCCGCGCACGCCGCGCACGGCCGTGCGCGACGGCTTCGAGCCGGTCAGCGTGCTCAAGCCGCTGTGCGGCGCGGAGCCGCACCTGTACGAAAACCTCGCGACGTTCTGCGAGCAGCGTCATCCGCGGTATGAAGTGCTGTTCGGCGTCGCGTCGGCGGCCGATCCGGCCATCGCCGTGGTCGAACGGCTGCGCGCCGATTATCCCGAGTGCGACATCACGCTCGTGATCGACGCGCGCGTGCACGGCAAGAACCTGAAGGTCAGCAACCTGATCAACCTCGCCGAGCGTGCGAAGTACGGCCGCATCGTGATCGCGGACAGCGACATCGCGGTGAAGCCCGACTATCTGGAGCGCGTGACGGCGCCGCTCGCCGACGTGTCGGTCGGTGTCGTCACGTGCCTGTATCATGCGCGCAGCGTCGGCGGGTTCTGGACGCGGATCGGTGCGCAGTTCGTCGACGCATGGTTCGCACCGTCGGTCCGGATCACGCACCTTGGCCGTTCGAGCCGCTTCGGCTTTGGCGCGACGCTCGCGCTGACGCGCGACACGCTCGACCGGATCGGCGGCTTTCCCGCGCTGAAGGACGAACTGGCCGACGATTTCTGGCTGGCCGAGCTGCCGCGTCGCCTCGGGCGACGCACCGTGCTGTCGGAGGTCGAGGTCGCGACCGACGTGATCGAGCCGTCGTTCGGGCCGCTGTGGCACCGCGAGACACGCTGGCTGCGCACGATCCGTTCGCTGAACCCGGCTGGCTTCGCGTTCCTGTTCATTACGTTTACCGTGCCGTGGCTCGCGATCGGCGCGGCGCTCGCGCTGCGCCTCGACGGCACCTTCGCCGGCTCGCTGGCGGGA